>NZ_FSRT01000003.1:300000-492208 GCF_900143015.1 Fibrobacter sp. UWB11
CAAGAGAATCCGGCACCATCACTCGGCCCGAAAGCGTCAGGGAGTCAATGATAGCCCCAGTCGAAAAAACAACCTGGAAAGGCTTTGCAAGTGCATTACCGCGCAAGTCCTTGATGCCGCCCGCAAAAGTAACCGTATAAGTCGTACCGGTATCGAGTTCCGCACGCGAATAAACTTCGAGCATTTTGCCGTGAACTTCGTAGCGCAATTTCTTTTCAATCGGAGGCGAAATCGAAATTGCACCACGCGGAATCGAAGCGTTAATCCATTCGTCGAATTCCAACTTCACCGACAGTTCATTCGGATGGTTCGTAGTCATTGGCGCCGGAGACACCGCCGCGACACGCGGCGGGAGCTTGTCTTCGGGTCCACCCGAAGGAGCCACCTGCGTTGCGCAAGCAGCTATCATCAGGCATGACGCCAATAAATATGTAACCTTCGAGAACTTCATTCTCACTTAATCAAATCAATAATCTTGCCAATGCGGGTGAATCGAACACGGAACGGAATGCGCCACCAAGTAAGCGGATTGCCGAGAGCAAACTTTCCATCATCATTTTCAAACGAGAAGTAAATGATAAATGCCTTTGCACGAATATTGCGCAGCGAAACAAGTCCCCAATAACGGCTATCGGCGGAATTGTCGCGATTATCGCCCATCATAAAGAATTGCGGATACTTAACAACATAGCGGTCAATTTTTTCGGAACCCAGATAAAGGTTGCGCTGGATTTCAAAATGGTTCTTTTCTTCAACTTCAGTAGAATCCGTAGAATCAACCGGTGCCGGAGGCACCATGTTAAGGCGCTTCACGTTACCATCGAGATCCTGAAGAATAGAGCCTTCAAAAGACACATAGCTTACAGGGCGCGTAAAGCCGCGGTTCAAATCAGGATCGTGCGGATCGAGCATCGGCAAAAAGCCAATCTTCGCAAGTTCCCTGAAATAGTTGAACGGCATCGCTCCGGACAAAGAATCGCCAAGAGTGAGACGCTGCTGGAGCACGGTCTGGTTTCTCGAAAGCATCGCATTCAGCAAGAGAGAGCGATCGTTCTCGACCGGGAATTTGAAATCATTAAACACGTAATTGTTGTTTTCACGGCCATTACGCAAAAGCGAAAGTTCCAGGCGCACAGAAGAATCCGGATTTTCCTGAGCCACAAGCGAACGTAGCCACCAGAGTTTAATCATCGGGAGAGAATCTACGTACAGCGTATCGCCAACGGAGGGCACCACAAATTCTTCGACTTCGTCTCTCGGCGAAAGCGTGCGAACGCTAGCGGTCCACTTTCCGAATGCGGGGAGCGAATCCTGACGCTTGCCGTTCAAGAAAAGTCTGCCACCATGAACAGCAACGGTATCGCCACTTACAGCAACACAACGTTTGATGTAATCCTTCGGGCCATCAGCGTAATGCACCAAGTGCGGCTGTCCATTTTCGGGGGCATGGTCCCAATAGTAATTGCCCAGCATAAGTGCGTTGAACAAATGCGTGTAGCGCTTGGGATTGTTATCGGGATATTCCGGTTCGCCCGGATAGCGGAAAATGACGACATCGCCATGTTTAGGCACTGCGTATCCCGGGAAATTCTGGTTCGAGAACGGAATCGGCGAACCATAAGTAAACTTGAGGCCAAGCAAAAAGTCGCCAGTCTTGAGCGAATCTTCCATGGAGCCGCTCGGAATCTGGAATGCCTGGATAACGTACTGGATAACAATCAGTGCAAGGATAACCGGTACAATAACTTCACGTGTAAATGATTTAAGAAACTTCTTTACGTTCTTTTTTGGAGATGTCTGTTCCATCAATACTCCCAATTACAAACTCTTGACCGTCTTTACAAAGTTACGGCTAACGGTAATCTGTGTTTTATTCTTGTCTCGAAGCACAACGCAAAGGCGGCCACTGTCCGTCTTACGTATTTCGGAGATATAGTCAATTGCCACCAAATGCGCACGATGCACGCGAACAAACTGGCGCGGGTCAAGCCGCTTTTCCAATTCCACAAGCGTAAGGTCAATAATGTACTGCGATGTGGTCGTGTATGCGGTCGTGTACTTTTCTTCGCTCTGGAAACGAATCACCTCGTCCATGTTCACAAGCAAAATGCGGTCAGGTTGCTTGACCTGCAAGCGCTGCATGTAAAGGCCGCTCGCGCTCATCATTTCCTTGAACTTGTCCCACGAGAAATCTGCCGGAACGCCTTGTCCGCTTTTGTGCGGCATGCGCTTATGGAGTTTCGCCATTGTCGCCTGCAAACGCTCGGGATCAATCGGCTTCAAAAGGTAATCAACGACATTTTCTTCGTATGCACGGAGCGCAAAGTTGTCGTAGGCCGTCGTAAACACGATGAGCGGAATATCATCTTCGTTCAGAGACTTCAATACTTCGAAAGCATCCATATCCGGCATCTGGATATCAAGGAAAATGACATCCGGATCGAGTTCATGAATCTTTTCAATCGTCTGCGCGCCAGAAGCCGCTTCGCCCAGGATTTCAATTTCGCCCGAATAAGCTTCGAGCAGGGAACGCATGCGTACGCGTGCTAGAGGTTCGTCATCGGCAATTAAGGCAGTAAACATATCGATAAGCTCTTACTTTTTAAGTTTTTTATAAAAACGAATTAGCACAGCCTTCATGCCATCAGAATCACGATAGACATCGCCAAGCTTCATAAAGGCAAGATTCCCTACCCTATCACGCTTGAACGCCCAATTTATCGAATTCTCCGACAAGCTGACCTTAACAATACTATCGGCATACACGAACGTTCCGCGGAGCGTATCGACTTTCGCGGAATCTTTGAGGATAGTCTCGACAGCAACAACCTTGCCGTCATTGAACAAGTCCATATCTACAACACGCTGCCTGCAATCATCACAAGGCATTTTTCCTGAATAAAAGCCAAAAACATCCGCAGGAATTTCTACGGGCGGCAAATCAGGAAGCGGCTCCGTTTTTTGTTCGGAACATCCCAAAAAAAGTCCACACAGCATTACAGTTAGCGCATAGGCATACTTCATGCATAATAATCTAAAAAAATTCAATCAAGACAAAAGGAAGGCTGCTTTAAAAACCGGTAGAATAGACCAGTCTAAAGCCAATCGTCACTTTGGATTGCGCAGGATTTAGCTTTTCACGTTCCTTTGGTGCAAGTGCGGTTACCTTGTCCGACCAGCCACCACCGCGGATAACGCGAAAATCACCAGTTTTGGGGCCCGCGTAATTATTGCTCCCGTTTTTCGGATAAGTGTCATACCAGTCATTTACCCATTCAGCAACATTACCGGCCATATCGTAAAGACCAAAAGCATTCGGCAACTTTTGAGCCACTTCATCAGGACCCGTAGTTTGTCCATAATACGCATACTTTGTTGCAACGTCGGTATCCCAATAATACGTCGTCGAGGTACCACCGCGAGCAGCCACTTCCCATTCATTTTCAGTCGGGAGGCGGATGGATGCAACGGAGTAATTGATGGTCAAATCTACTAAAGAAGAATCACCGGCAATGGACTTGTAAACATAGGCCGTATCAAGCCCAACAAGCTTTGAGAACGCATTGCAGAAGAGTGCTGCACGGAACCAGTCCACATCCGAAACGGCGCGATTTTCGCCACTCTTAAGCTGTTTCGGCAAACTGTTCATGACAAATTCATAGGTCTTTTGAGTCACTTCCGTTGTTGCAATTGCAAACGAATTGACTCCAAAAGAATTCACACCACGGGTAATCGTTGCCTTGGGAATAGTCGACCATTCGAACATGGTAAAGACCGTGGAGTCCACCTGCGGCGAACCTTTACTCGAAGACGACTGATTCACGGGGGACGAACGGCCATTATCACTAGGGATAATAGCTTCGCCTTCGACAGACTCACCACTAGCCGTGCAGGCTCCAAGCGCAAAGCACATTCCAAGCGATAAAACCGCTACCGACACGCCATGCGATAAAATCTGTTCCAGACGCATAGTTCACCCTCCGTTTATCGACTAACGAACGACACCCACGCGGTAAAGTTTCTGTTTCGTCTTGCCGCTTTCGAACTTGACCTTCAGTCGAGCGGTATAGATATCGCTACCGAGATTATGCAAGTCGAGGTTAGCTTGGTTCATGCCAGCAACGCCATCCGGGATATCCTTCTTGAACACGCACAAACCCGTAATGTCATAAAGTTCAAGCTTTATCGAGCGCGGCTTAGCACCAAGTCCCATGCGGACCTTCGCTTCGCCACCGCGAACCGGGTTCGGGAAAATGAAGAATTCCGAAATTTCATCCTGCGATTTTACAGCATCGACATCGCCAAGCTTGGATGCATCGAAGAATCCCGTGCGTTCATTGCCCGCAGCCGGGAGTGACCATGCCGACGCAGCCTTTTCGGCGCCATCGGCGGCCTTGTCCAAGCGGAACGCAGTCACGCGATTCCTGTGGAATGCGTAAAGTTCAGGGCCTTTGGAATTCTTGACCGCATCCGTTACAAAAATGCTCATCGGCGCAATCTGCGATACAGAATCGATTATTTCAAAGCCGCCTGCAGCAATCGGGAAACGGTCAGAAACGCGTTTGCCCTTGCCCATGTATGCGTAAACAAGGCCATCGCTTGACGGCACCAGAATTTCAGGAATCTTATCGCCAGTCACATCGACCACAAGCGGGTCACTATGGAATCCGTAAATCGGAGTACCACGATTAATCGTTACCGGGAAACCATCAATCGGGAGGCCAAAGCGATCAAGAGCATAGACCAGATTGTCGCCCAGGAATACAATTTCCGGATAAGCATCGCCATTCAAATCGCCAAAGGCAATTCCAGAATTTTCATCATAGAGACCACTTGTACCAGAAGCCCCGCGCTTATAGACATGCGTCCATTCGGCAGACTGCTTACCACCTTCACCAAGTTTAAAGCTAGCCACCGTACCGCGACTGCCAAGCATCACCGCTTCAACTGTTCCATCGCGATTCAAGTCCGTACATGCCACATGGAACTTTTCATTCTTGGATGCATTCACCTGCGCAATTCCGGCATTTTGCTTGCTAAAGCTCGGCTTTGCATCGGCCTTGTTTTCGAGCGAGAACTTGCGCATAAAGATTTTGCCATCTTCACCAACAACAACCGCGAAGTAATCTTGCTTGTCCACCTTGCAAAGAGCCATGTCTTGCGGGTGAGCGATATTTTCGGTCGAGGTAAATGAGCGAGTCATTTCGTCAGTCAAGTTCACAGTCCAGAATCCCGAATCTGAAGCAAAGAACAAGTGCGAACTTGCAACAATCGGGCCAACCAATGCGGACTGAATTGAAGGAGCGCCCGAAACGGATTTTTGCAGATCCATCACGTCTTGCATCGGAACGCCAGAATTAAACGATGTACGCACCAAATGCTTTTTGTGCAAGGAATAAACGCGTTCGCCATCGCCTGCAAGCCCGACAAGAGGACCATAGCTCGGGCCCAAGCGGTACAGCGGCACATCTACAGTCTTATTCTTTTGCGAGACCTGCTTTTGCACCACAGACGTATCCGAAACAAAAAGCGTATCGCCAAGTGCGTTCAACGCCTGGAGCGTTCCATCTTCAGAAGCAAACACAACAGCCTTGCCCGTCGATTCATCTTCGTAATTGACGAACACGGCTCCGCGCACAGCACTTGCAAGCCCAACATTCTTCGGGAACTTCGAATTTTCGATGCTGCCGTCATCAACGCTAATCGTCACACGAATAACAGGCGCCGCAAAGTTAATGACACTATCGCCCATGAACGCATTTGCTGTCTTTTCGACGCGAGCGTCCTTCGGAATTTCCACAGAAATCTTGAAACCGGTATAACCACCCTGCGTTGTCGCTGTATTGGCATAACCTGTCGGCAAAATCGTCTTGACCGTATCAAACTTCTTGTCCTTAGCGTAGCGCAAATGCGGGAGCAAGTCCGCACCACTACCATAATCCTGAGTATCTTCACCAATTGCATTCTTGAACATTTTTCCAATGCTCAAAACATTGTCCGATTCCACAAGCGTAAGTCCAAACTGGTGATCGCGATTGAACTCGCCACCCCACTGGTTTGCAGACCCATAGCGCAACGATTCGCGCAAATACCAGTCATTCACCTTCCATACGGCAATCCCGCTCGCCGGGAGGCCCGCATCAAAGCTGTTCACGCCAAGCACAAGGCCACTTGCCTTTTTCTCATTGCGCTTGCATTTGCCATCGTTGCAAATACTATCCTCGAACACCGTATAGAGGCTATCTACAAGAATAGACTTAAAAGTCGTATCGTTATTTTGCTTTGCCTCGCCAAGATAAACCTTTACCGAGCCATCCTTATTCCAGGAACGCTGGCGGTTTTCAATCAAGATGTATTCGCTTGCACTCAAAGGGACCTTCACAATTTCGGTCCCGAGACCGCTACCTGCAGCAGCAATATCGACCGTTACCGGATGCCCCGCCGTCGGGCGGACCTCCTTGACGTTGGACCAGCCCATGTATGCGCGTTCCCAAGCCGCAGGCAACACTGGGAAGAATCCGTTACCCGCATTGTAGCCCGCAAAGTCCATAATATCAAAATAACCGAGACGCGATGTTCCCTTGACATCGTCGAACGTATTGGGCAATCCGAGTTCGCGACCGATCTGGTTCACCACGATACCGTTGATACCCCAGTTAAGCCCATCCTGCGAAGCCGTTTCGCTCACCACCATCATGGACTTAATTGTATCAACCGCGGCACCTTTCAGCACAATACCGTTATTCACGGAATCCTTTGCAATTACGACACCCGGGAGAGTATCCGGCAAAAAGACCCATTCGTTACGTGAAATATAGACGTCAAAAAAATCACCCGGCGTATTCGCACCCTTCGTACCCATACTGCCGCCATCCAGCAAGCTACTGGAACCGGCATGTGCAATCATGAACGCACGCTTGGTATTCGGATTCTTGGAAAGCGGAATATTGAACGGAGAACCGTTTTCGGACTTGTGCGCCGCCATCACGGCATCATAGACAAAGCGCAAGTAATCGCAACTGCGAGCAGAATCGTACTCGGCCGTTTTTTCGCCCTTCATCTTTTGCGTGCGGTTATAGTCAATCATCTGCTTGTCGAGCGTGTAGACCGTAGGAAGGATGCTATCCTTGATGATAAGCTCGCCACCGCTTGCCGCCTTGTAATAAGCGCTAGCAAAATTCAAATGCTTTTGCCAATAGTATTTATTGCCGCGGCTTTCGGACGGATCCAGGTTGTAAGTCCCGGTATCGGAGCCAAAAACACCCGTACCCGTAGTAAGCGAGTTGTCGGGAGATTCTTTCTTGAACTGCACGCGCAGCACGAAAACTTCAAGCGTGTCAGCGGCATGCGCCAACGACATTAGGGAGAATACACCTAAAAACAATGCGAAAAACTTGGCATTCAACTTCATGATTATAATTTACAAAAGTAGGCCGTAAGCAGTAGGCTGTAGGCAGAAAAAAGTTACTCGTTAATTGTTATTAACTAATAATTTTTAGGATTTACTCACCGATGAGCTTATAACTTCTCGGGATATTGAGGCGCCAGGTACCCGAGCCAAAGGGTTTTCCGCGATTGACTCTTCTCACATCCAAGTCGAGGAAGGTTGTCGTATCACGAACAAAAGAAATTTTCGACGGAGTTTTGACACCCTTGAATTCCTTGTATTCCCCGATAATAATCCGTTCGCGGCTCCCATCGCGGCCAGGCATTTCGAGCCACTGCACTTCGCCATTCTTTTCGGCATACGCAAAATGGCGGCCCGACATTTCACGGGCTTCGACAATTTTCATAGCGACAGAATCGGCGTCAACGGTATCGCGCGACGATTTGACTTCGAACTTTTCAGGCAAAACCTTTCCGTCAAATAGCCCCGCCACCTGATGAATATGTACCAGCGGAAGCGACGGATCGTTCAAAAGCCCGACCATGTAGCCGGCGCCCTTCGTGTACATCTTTTCTATGGGGAACACCATCTGCCAGCCATCCTCAAGCCACAAGAGCGAGGCAACGCCAATGCCAAGCGTGCCCGTCAATTCCATGCGGTAGCGCTTATTCGGGACAGAAAAGAGGACAGCATCCAAATCTTGAGTCTTGCCATCCGGCAAATAAATCGTGAGCGAGAAAAAAGCCTTCAAGCTGTCAGCAGGGGCCTCGGCACCGGGAACAGCAGGAGCAGTCGATTGCTTTCCGCCAACGCATCCGGTCAAAAGAAGCGACAGCAATAGCAGTAAAAACAATCCCCGCACAAGGGCAGAACATTTCGCCACATTGAAGGTCATACGAACCTACTTCTTTTTGCCAAAGAACTTCAATACAGCGGGGTGCTTCGGATTCAGCTTTTGCAATTTTTTGTACGACTTGCGGGCTTCTTTCTTTAAGCCAAGAGCTTCTTGAATTGCGCCCAAGTGTTCCCAGAACACATCGTCGCGGCTCATTTTCTTGCTGTCAATCAATTGCATCGTCTGGTAAGCTTCGTCAAAGCGGCCCATGCGGTACAAGCCCCAAGCCTTGGAATCCAAATAAGCGTCCTTGCCTTCGCCATCTTTTTCAAGCGTGAGCGCTTCGAGCACAAGCTTATATCCCTTCTCGACTTCGGCAGGAGTGCGGTTGATTTCGATTAACGAATAGCCGTAATAGTTCAAAGTCGAAGCCATTTCGTGCGGCGAGAATTCAGGCAGTTTCAATAACGCTTCAAAATGGCGGAACGATTCGTCATAGCGCTTGAGGCGTTCCAAGTTCATCGCCATCGAAAGGCGCACGCGGCTATACGAAGAATCCTTTGCGAAGAACTTTTCGAGCATGGATTCTGCTCTTGTGCGGTTTTCAACTGCACGAGCCTTTTTCGCAGAATCGGCACGCAAATCCTTTTCAATGTCCAGAGCTTCACCGATAAGCGCTCTCGAATAGATGTCCAAAACCTGCAAGTACTTGATTTGCGCTTCGTTCTTCATCTGCACGAGATTTGCAGAATCCACAACGCCAGGGAGCGGTTTCCACGTTTCCCAAAATGTCATGAGAGAATCGAGCAGCGGGAAAGCCTTTTCGTATTTATCGGCAAGAGCATACACGGAAGCAAGCAACATTCTGGTATCGCCGTTCGATACGGAGTCGGACTTTTCGGCATACTTGATAGCCTCTGCATAATTCTGCTCGCTTGCGAAAATATTCACAAGTCCAAGGTAAGCGCGGTTTGCATATTTCGGCTGCCCTTGCAGTTTATCGACAGATGCGAGCAAATGCACCTTCGCGCTGTCGCGCATGTCGATATCGTATTCGTACTGGCCTATAAAGCACAAAACCGCAGGCGTACGCACGCCATCTTCGTAATACTTCTTTTTAGCAAAGGCATAGGCGCTGTCCCCAGGAATCGAAGAAAGTACCATAATCGTCATTTCTTCATCTTCGGGTTTTGCACTTGTGAGCGTATCGACAACAGCAACAGCTTCCTTAAAGCGCTTCATTGCCATGAGACCGCGAACTTTCTGCAAGAGCATTTGCTTGTCGCCAGTAGCATCATGAGCCTTTCCGAAAAGTTCTACAACTGCAGAATCGCGACCCATGTCCAAAAGGAGCGAAAGCTGGCGCTGGAACAATGTGGAAATGTAATTGACCTTGGGCAAAAGCAAGTCGTAAACGCGAACAAGTTCCTTTTCATCGCGAACCATTTCAAGGAACAAGCTATAATCATAAAGGAGGCCCATGTCCTGATAGCGCGAGGAATCAAGGCCCATCACAAAATACTTGCGGCAAGAATCAACTTCGCCCGCCTTTACATAAAGACGTGCAAGCAAAGCATACTGAGCAGCAGTGCGTTTACCCTTGAGCTTGGAAGCCTTTTTTGCTTCGACGAGGGCAAGCGAATCTTCGCCCGCGGCAACTAGACGTTCGGCAACGCCAAATCCCAAATAGCGGCTTGTCGGATCGGCCTTGTAGGCCTGTTTCCAAAAGAAATCCGCCTGGCGATGTTCACCGCGCATTTCCATGGTTTTTGCAAGGAAGAAAAACTCATGGGCGGCTTCGAGATCTACCTCGACCTTGGGCTGCTTGGAATCGACATCCTCGGCGACTTTTTTCACCAAGGCTGAATCAGCTGCGGTTAGAGTTTTTGTATCAACGTCACTCTTTTTGGCAGGAGCAGAGCTACAGGCGCACAAAGCCGCCATTCCCAAAGAAAGCACCCACGAAAAAAGTACATGACGCATTACAAACTCCCAAAAATATCTTAGTCAGCAATAATAAAGTTTACGCGAGTACCCGGCTTCAGATAGTCACCGTATTTCGGAGACGTTTCGATAACAGAACCAGGACGTGCGCCTTCTTCATTCTTTTGACGCTTTACAGAACCAACCTTAAAACCAAGCCTATCCATTTGCGGATAAACTTCATCCATGAGAATTCCTTCGAAATTGGGGAGCAAAATTCGACCTGTCGTAACGCCGGCAGAAATCACGACCTTCACCGTATCGCCAACACGAACGGTATCGCCAGCAATCGGGATTGTACGAATCACGACACCGCGCGGAATACTCTGGTGGGCGCCCTTCACAATTTCACCTTGAATAAGGCCAGCTCGGGCAAGCGAAATATCGGCTTGCTTTTGGCTCTTGCCACGCAAATCAGGAATAACAACCTTGCGGAGACCGAGGCTTTTCGTGAGCTTTACCGTGCGTCCAATTTTTGCAGTGCGGCCAGCTTTGGGCATTTGCACAAGCACCATACCTGCAGGCACCTGCGTGCTGTAGCGGCCTTCTTTTATCCATTCGTACTTAAAGCCAGCCGAAGTCAAAGCCGCTTCTGCAGCTTTTTCGGAAAGGCCTTCCAAATTCGGAACTTCACCTGTACGGGCGAATGCACCTGCAAATGCAGGCATCAAAAGCTTATCGACCATAAAGACAAGCGCGACAACAACAACAATCCAAATGACGAAAGCCTTGAAAAAAGCTGTTTGCCTTATCTTATTCCAAATCGATTTTATTTTATTCATAACAATTCTTGTCGGGCTTAGCCCTTAGTAGCTTTTTCTTGGAGCGCATCTTCGTCAAAGATGACAATATCCTTGCCGGTCATCGCAATGGCGTTCGCCCTGACAAGCAAGGAACAAATGCGGCTTACCGTTTCGCGAGTCGTTCCCGACATATCGGCAAGTTGCTGCTGCGTCGGACGGTTATGGATAACAGTCACCATGTTTCCGTTGTCCGTATGGATGCGGACACCGCGTTCCTGCATCAAGTTCAGAAGCGTTCCTGCCACGCGGCCGGATACAGACATTGTCGAAAGCGAGCCAATCTGCTTGTTCGCCTTGCGGAGTCTCTTGCAAAGTTCGCTCATGAGCGCCATTGCAATTTCGGGAGTCTTGCGAATCAAGCTAAGGAAAGATTCACGGTGAATGACAAGCAAAGTTGCATCAGTCACCGTACGGACGGAGGCAGACCGGGGTTCGCCGTCAATGAGCGACATCTCCCCGAAAAAGTCCCCGCGTTCAAGGAAAGACAAAATGGTTTCGCGGCCATCGATGCCCGTCATATAGACTTGCACGGAGCCGGTGGCGATTAAGTACAAAGCCTGTACGGAATCGTCACCTTCCAAGACCACAGTCTCATCGCGATTGAAGTTTTTAACGATTACCAGATTGGCAATCATTCCCAACTGTTCTTCGTTGAGCTCCGAGAAGAGTTCAACTCCCTTCAACAAATCAACTGCGGTCATATCCATTTTATTTTCCCCTTTTTTTGTTTTAGTCCAGATCAACGACGATACTCTGGTCGCGCTTAGCACCGATAGAAATCATACCGATCTTCACGCCAACAAGTTCAGCCATGCGATCGAGATACTTGCGAGCGTTAGCCGGCAATTCTTCGAGCTTACGGCACTTGGTAGTATCGCACTTCCAGCCCGGCATTTCTTCGTAAACCGGCACGCAACGTCCGACCTTGGAAAGCTGGTTCGGGAAGTTTTCGATCTTTTCGCCATCACATTCGTAGTGAGTGCAAATCTTGATGGTATCGAACGTATCGAGCACGTCGAGCTTGGTAATTGCGAGGTGCGTGAGGCCATTCACCATGGCAGCCTTGCGAACCACCGGAGCGTCGAACCAGCCGCAGCGGCGGTTACGACCGGTCGTTGCACCGTATTCGTTACCGATCTTGCGGAGCGTGTCGCCCGTTTCGTCCAAAAGTTCCGTCGGGAACGGACCGTTACCCACGCGGGTCGTGTAAGCCTTGACGACACCGACAACCTGGTTGATAGCCGTGGGGCCAATGCCTGCGCCGCAGCTTGCATAACCGGCAACAGTGTTGCTGGAGGTCACGAACGGGTAAGTGCCCTGGTCGACGTCGAGGATTGTACCCTGAGCACCTTCGAACACGAGGCGCTTGTTTTCCTTCAAAGCCTTGTAAAGCATTTCGCTCACGTCGGCAACGAACGGCTTGATCTTCTGGCCTAGTTCGAGGTAGTCCTTGATGACCACTTCCGGATCGATTTCCGGAACATCGTACATCACCTTGAATTCTTCGTTGTGAACCTTGGCCATGGCTTCGACACGCGGACGGAGTTCGCGTTCGTCCATGAGGTCACCCACGCGCACGCCAATGCGGTTCACCTTGTCGCTATAGCACGGACCGATACCGCGACCCGTTGTACCGATAGCAGCCTTACCAGCCTTTTTTTCCTTGGCCTTATCCAAGGTGGAGTGGTACGGGAGCACGACGTGTGCGTTGTTAGCGATGAACAGACGACCTTCCGGGTTGATGCCCTTCGTGTGGAGGTCTGCAATTTCGTTCAATGTCTGGATCGGGTCGAGCACAACGCCGTTACCGATGACGCAAATCTTGTCCGGGTGCATAATGCCCGAGGGAATCAAGTGGAATACGAACTTCTTGTCGCCTACTTCCACGGTATGGCCGGCATTTGCGCCGCCCTGGAAACGCACGATAATATCTGCATCGAGCGTTAAGAAATCAACAACCTTGGCTTTTCCTTCGTCACCCCACTGGGAGCCGATAACAACACGATTTGCCATAAATCCTTCGTTTTATTCTTTGACAATCGAAACGGTTGCCCCAAGGTACTTCCCTGGAGCCCTTTTTCGCCATAAAGATAAAAAAGTGACTAGTAAATAGTGGTTAGCAGTCAGGACATATACCTTAAAAATGCATCCAAAACAAGCATAATTTAAGACTCTCCGTTCCGCGCCACGTCTGTAAAATACAAATTTCTTATTTTTTGACCATGCCTGAAGAAATAAAAACGCTTATCAAAAAACTCGCACCGCTTCTCGATGAAGATTCGGATGTTTTCCGCGAACTCACGACATTCTTTAGCAAAAGTGCAAAAATCGACATGCACCATGGCGACCTAGCAAAATTTCTTAAGGACAACAGAACGTACCAAGTCATCCGCGTGAACGGAAAGAGCTACAAAGACTGCGTTTACGAACTCGTAGACAACTACCCCGAAATGATGGACAGCAATGGCATGCTGCGCTACTACAAGGCGCCCGCCGGAAACATCAAGTGGGAAGAAGTCGAAGCCGCCGAAATCGCAATGGGCAATGAACTCACGATGAATGCCTACGGCTGGGAACCGGACGCATGGACGATTTTTGAATCGGACGAAAGCGAGCACAGCCTCGTCGCCATCGTCGCGCTCGATTCACTGCTCTAGTGCTGTATAAACTTGAAGTAAGTAACGCCGGGGATTTTGCGGGTTTGGAGGTATTCGGCGAGCGGAACTTCTACGACCTGCTTCTTTTGCGATGAGGCGTGACGCAGCACCGGCTTTTGTCCCGGATAGAAAATCACAAAGCCCGTATGCGTCAAGTCAATCTTGTCGGACGTCCCAACAATCCCAACGCCGAGAACTTTCATTGTTCCTTTGTATGTTTTCTTCGCCATTTCAATAGCCTTGTCCAACGGCATATAGCGAATCTTGATCGGAGTTTCCTTGCCCGTGTACGTTATGTTGTGATTCTTGAAAAATTCCTTCTTGGGCATGGTGCGCGTTACCGAGACCTCGCCTTCCATCGGAATGACCTTTGCATACTTACCTTCGCCAACCCAATCTTCGAGCAGGTAATGTTTACGCGTCAAAAAACTCACCTTGCTTCCTTTGTAGCGGAGGCGCTGCAGCTGTCTGTACAAGGACTTTTCACTTTTTGCCATCGCAAGGGCAACAACATGTTCCAAGTACGTCACGCAATCGACTGAGTCAAGATAAACTAACGGTTTATCTTCAACCGTATCTAAATGACCTTCACCCATCGGGCCAAGCTTGTAAGGAGTTCCAATCAAACGCTTCGAGAAATAATCCAAACGCTTGTTGAGTCCGCTAACACCTTGGGCATCCAGCCACAAGTTTTTCATTTGCAAAAGGGAATTGTAATTATTATTGGTATAACTAATCAACCGCATCCAGAGCGTATCAAGGACATCCTTGCTCTTGGCATCTGGATTGGTGTTCGTGCCGTTCAGGTACATGGATGCGGTAAGCGTATCGCCATCTACCGTATAGATATAACCTACCAACGCATGGACTTCGGCAATGTAGCCCGTCTTGAATCGCGTGAGCCATGGAGCTTCAAGATTCAGCATGCGCTTTGCACCGGAGCCCACGCCAGGACTTGCAAAACTATTGATATAATAATTGCCCTTCGGATGGCGAGCCATTTTCGCAAGCATCTTCGAAACGGTAGAAGGCTTTACCTTGTTTTCCGGAGAAAGGCCGCTTCCATCCCAGACATCAAAATCGGTCGGGTTGAGATCCATATCCAAAAGGAACTTGCGTTCGGCCTTGCGGCCACCTTCGACACTGCCTTCGCCAGAAATTTGCGCACCAAGATTTCTGAGCAACGTTTCGGCATGGAAATTCTGACTACGCTGATTGATTTCATCCAGAATACTCAACAAAGGAGCAGACGAGAACGAGAACTTTTTCAATTCCGTATTCGACTTCGATTTGCCTTCCTTGAAAACGATTCCGCGGTTCTTGAGCGCGTACATGAACGCCGCCCTAAAATAGCCAATCGGGTTGCGGATCGGGAGCACCATGCTTGCCGAATCCAAATCTTCGCCCATCGTTCCGCCAAGCGTAATGATAGACTTGTCGGGGTCAATTCCATAGACCCATTTCTTTTTCTTGCCCTTGACCGTTTTTAAGTTGTTTATAACCTTGACGTAGCCTACATCGGGCTGGATAGAAACAACCGCCGTATCGCCACGGAAATACCCCGGCCAAAAACGAATCGTCACACAGTTGTCATTGAACCCGAGCGGACCAATTTCAGCTCCATACCAAGAATCATAAAAGTTGCGGCGCCAGTTTTCAGCTTTCCACGGGCCCTTATAATAACTCGTATCCAAATCAATTTGGCCTACGATGGTATCTATATCCATCGCACGAACGGAATCCACCATGGCATTCAGCATGTAGAACGGGTCATCGTAATAGCGCGCCGAAATGTTCGGGTCACCTTCGCCACGAATCTTGAGCGAGCCGGTCAACGTGCGCTTTTTAATGTCGCCAAATACCGTTATTTCGGTTTTCGGTTCGTAATTGAGCGGTAAAAAATGAATTGCAGCGGCAGTCGTCAAAGTCTTGAGCGTACTTGCCGGCGTGAACATTTCATCGCCATTGATGTTGCCGATTTCTTTGCCCATTTTCACAGAGCGCAAAGACATGCCAAATGTAGTCCCCGGAAGAAGTGAGTCCACATAGGTCTTAAACGAAGCCACATTCACATGAGCAAACAGCGGTGCAACCAAGAACGGCAGCAACCCAAAAGCAATTTTAAGCACCTTATTCATCAGCGAGATTTATTTTTCCTTCGTCTTACAACGCAAACAACAATTACACAAAGTACTAAAAATCCCGCACCAATAGAAGCAAACAAGAATTTAGACGAAACGAATTTATACTTAATTTCATCGGCCGTAGGCATTTCATTTCGTCCAATCAAGTTCGCCGCATTTTTAGGATAAGTTTCTTTGTAATCTTCCAAGAAGAAACGCTGGACCCAATGGAGTTTTTCGGCATAATTCAAGCTATCGGAATAAGCAAGTATTTCATTAATCCGGGCATTTGCATCATAAACTATCTGGGCTAGAGCCGCACTGCGTTTTTTCTTATGCTTTGTACTTGCAAACAAGGCACCCATTTTATTTGAAAGGTCAATCAAGACATTTTCAATCTCGCCCCATTCTGGAATATTCGGAAAACTGCGGCTATGTTCCAATTCTGCAACAAGCTTAGAATAGCGGGAATCGCGGTTCCAAATGTGGAGGATACTTCTGTCTGCAGGCAAGAATCCAACCTGGCGAGAGAAGGCATCTATGTTATCTGCACGGAGCATGTAAGCAAGCAGCTGTTCTGCAAGCGCGTACTTTGACGAATCCTTTTTATGGCCAAGCGCCAAATGGCTACCGCCCATGAACGAGAATCGACCATGCGTGCCCGACGGCAAATTCAAGACCTTGATACCATCTTTTGCAATTGCAGAATTAGCAAGGCCTCCGACTTCTACCGGATAATCCAATTGCTTAATCAGTTCCGATGTACCATAATGAATGACGCGTTCCGCACGCACAAAGCCATCGGCATTGTCCGAGGAATTTTCATACAAGCTATGGGGCGCCATCTGGGCATCGCCCATAATCGTTGCATAAAGAGCAAGCCCGACAAGCGTATTCGAATCCAAGAGAGCACTGCGATAGCCCTTGCCTGCCGGCACTACGAAATCACCACCATGACTCCACACAAACGGAGCCATGCACTGCTGCCCCGCCCAGTCATTCTTGCCGGGGAGCGCAAAAGGCGTGACCTTGACACCAGCTTCAGTGGTCAAGTCGGTATTTGCAATCGTCTTCAGAACGCCAAGGAAATGCGAGTACGATTCAAAATCAGAATCATCGAAACCCAGTTCCTGCCAAATACGTTCGTTCACAAAAAAGCCGCGAACATCAATGAACCACGGCACAGCGTATGTTCCGGGGCGCCCTGAAATATGCGAACTGCGAAGACCTTCACCCAAGAATCGAGCCGAATCAATTTTCGCCATCATGAAATCAATAGGGCGGATGTAGCCAATCGACGCAAAATGCGGAACCCACGTGGAACCAAGCTGAATGACGTCAGGAGCAATCTCGTTCGAATCCGCAAACGTGCGCGTAATTCTGTTGAACGCCTCGCCCCAGCTCAAAGAAGTCAACTTGACCGGAATACCCGTCTCGCGATAGAACTTTTTCACAAGCCGGTTCATTGCATTTTTCGACCCGAGCCCATTGTCCATGACCCAAATCGAAAGCGTATCTGCAGCCGCGGCCTCGGTCGTGAAAGCTCCAAGCATCAAGCCCACACAAAGTGCAAGCCGTGCAAAACCAGCATGTCCTATCTTCTTGACGAGTCCAATCATTGAGCGAGTCTTCCGAAGTCTTCAAAGAAATGGGGATAAGTCTTATTCACACACGCGGGATCGAGAATCTTCATAGGCACACCACCGAGCGAGACAAGGCTAAAGCACATGGCCATGCGGTGGTCGTTGTAGGTTTCAATCGTTGCCGGTTGCAACTGTTCGGGCGGTTCAATCGTAATCGTATCCATGTCGGCCACTACGTGCGCGCCAACCTTCTGAAGTTCCGCCGAAATAGCGGCAATGCGGTCGGTCTCTTTCACGCGCCAACTGCCAATGCCACGAATCGTAGTCGTCCCCTTTGCAAATAGCGCAAGCACAGAAACCGTCATCGCCGCATCAGGAATGTCGTTCAAGTTCATGTCGAGGCCCTTGAGTTCACAACCGCGGCCGTCACATTCAATCCAGTCCGGACCAATCTCAATCTTTGCGCCCATCTTTTCGAGAACTTTCGCAAAGCCGACATCGCCCTGATGGCTCTGGCTACCCACGCCAAGCACGCGAACCTTGCCCTTGGCAATCGCAGCAGCCGCAAGCGGATAACTTGCAGAACTGGCATCGCCTTCGACAAAGAATTCGCCAGGAGACTTGTAATGACCCTGCGGCACATAAAAATCTCTCAAATCGTCGTGACGGACAACCACGCCAAAACGTTTCATCACATCCATCGTAAGTTCGATATACGGAGCGGAAATGAGTTCGCCTTCCACATGAATGTGGAGCGGAGTCTTGCAGTACGGGGCACAAATCAAAAGCGCCGTAAGATACTGACTCGAGATGTTTCCGCGAACACTCACGTCACCGCCTTCAAGACCATCGGCCTTGATTCGCACCGGTGGATATCCTTCGGATTCCAGATACTTGACATCTGCACCAAGCGTGCGGAGCGCATCCACGAGATCGCGAATCGGGCGTTCACTCATACGTTCTTCACCACGCAAAATGAACTTGCCCCAACCGAGCGAAAGCGCCGCCGTCAACGAGCGCATTGCAGTACCGGCATTCCCGAGGAAAAGTTCAATTGCCGGGCTCGGACCGTCAAACGGACCACCATGGCCTTCGACAACTGCATCCTTGTAATCGTCCGTAAAATCAATTTTCACGCCCAGACGCTGCAAAGCCTCACCCATATAGCGGGTATCATCGCTCTTGAGCAAATTTTTAAGATGGGTCGTCCCCTCGGCAAGTGCAGAAATCAAAAAAACGCGATTCGTGATGCTCTTGGAGCCGGGCAGGCAAAGAGACCCCTCAAAAGAATGGTAAGCTGGGAGCTGAATAAAACTAGGGCGAAATTGAAAATCGTTCATACGAGAAAAATTATACATTTTTATCATACACTGTTTTTTCGGACGCATCCAAAGCGGAGCGAAAAACAAACAACAACGTGAGGAACAACATGGAACCGGAAGTCACAACCAAAAATTTTGAAGTACGTTTCTCGGACTGCGACCACCACAGCCGACTCAAACTTTCAAATCTCTTCCTGTTCATGGAAGAAACCGCTATCGCCGATGCCGAACAGAACGGCTTTGGCATTTGGAAAATGATGAAGGCGGGTTACACCACAGTCATCACGCGTATGAAAATTCGATTGCTCCACCACCCGGTCTGGGGCGAAAAGCTCTCTATTTCGACATGGGCAAAAGAAATCATCAAGGATAAAGTTTGTCTTAAAGACTATTCTATTCTCGACGCACAAGGACATTCCATTGCGCAGGCCACCTCTTCGTGGCTCTTGGTAAACATGAAAACTGGCAAGGCCGAAAATCCAGCCAACTCGCCATACCCCATTCCGCTGATTCCGGGCAAGAACGCACTCCCCGAAATGATGGATATTCTTGATCCGCAAGTGGAGCCAAAGGTTATCGCCCAGGAAACGGCAAAATACAGCGACCTGGACATGAACAAGCATGTGAACCACTGCCGCTATGTAGAATGGGTAATGGACTCACTCGATCCGGATGAACTCAGAACAAGAAGGATCCGTTCGATACAGATAAATTACATCACACAAATTCCGCTCGGTGGAAAAGTGAATATCGTAAGGTTCAAGAACACGAACCACCACGCCTACTTTTTCGGAATGAACGCCGATGACATGACACAATGTCACTTCCAGGCAAGAATCGGATTTGCGGATTAAGAGTTAGGGATTAAAGGCTAAAGATTAGAGGCTAGAGATGTCATCCTGAAGCCTGTAGGGCTGAAGGATCCAGTGCTATTTTTTACGACATCAATTCTCTTTGAGTTGAAGTGTGGGTTGGTTGTTCTTGATGATAATGTTTGACGAGCCTTGTGATGCTGGGGTGCCGTTGATTTTATAAGAAGGCTGATTTGCAAAAAAATTCTTTAACGGCTTACGGACAGGAAGCATTTTTTGATAATACATTTCACAAAAATTTTCGGGAACAGCTCTAAAATCTGGTAATTTGTCAAAATTTAGTGTTCCATCATCTTGAAATTCACATTGGATAGCATACGATTTATCCCCTGTCAGCATATTGCACAAAGCATTGTATTCAAACCTATCGCTGTATTTTTTATAAATAAAATATATTCCCTCATCTCCATTATAACAAAAATTATCTAAAGAATACAGCAACGCAAAGTCATTGATTGAAAAATTTTCAAATGAAAATTCCTTTTTCACAACCTTATGTTCTAATGAATCATATACTAAAGAATCGTTTAAACAACTTATAAAAAAATAAATAGAATCTCTTGTTGGAGGGTAATAATTTAATTGCAAGAAATTCAACATTTCACATGTTAAACAGAGCCCAAGTACATCAAAATTAAATTCAAATCCAGAATTTTCAAAGTCCTGAAGTTTCCCCATATAAGGGAACGGTTTTATCCATGGATCGCCTTTATCGGTCCACTTATGGTCCGGGAACCAGAAACCTTCTGTAACACCATGACATACTTGTAAATCACCTTCCCAAGTTTTAGCAAAAGCGGTGAAACATAAAAGAATCAACAAAGTAATTATAATCTTTCTCACATTTCACTCCTTTTTCTGGTACGGCGGAAAAAGAACTTGCAGCACCCTCTTATTAACCAATTCAAGCCCTGTACCGTCCAACGCCTTTGTACGCCATTGTATATATTGAATTCCCAGAATTTATCAAAAGTTTTCGAGTCTGAATCATAGCCGTCAATCATATCTAAAGCAGCCTTGGCATCAATACGCCCCCATCCCGTCGCAAAATCCGGCCCTTGCGTGTAGGGAGTACTTTGTCTTTTTTGGAATTTTTGAAACATTTCACGGCACACAAAAAAAATATGATAATTCAGGGGTGAAAGGAACATCAAATCGCAAAAATAGCTTTACATTTTTAAAGTTACTGATTTCAAAATTTTTTCTTCGACCTCAAATGCGCTTGGTTTGTCTTTGGGAGTCAACCGCGGACCGGTACCGTAGAGATGACGCATCATTTCGAACAGCGTATATTCGCGGTCAAAATAGCCAATGTCTGGATTCGGGCAAATGGTGACCGGTTCGCGAGTGCGAGCGGGCTGCGAGCCACGAGCGACGGCGACACATTCCGGCTGGTAATGGAGCGAGGGATTTTTCTCACGAATTTCTTCGCGGCCGGCATTTCCGAGGAATCGGCAGATGCACTCGCGAGAAAGAGTCTCGCGACGGAGCGCATTGTACTTTTCGTGAATTGTATGGATTCTATCGGTCGCGACGCTCCCTCCAGAATGACAGTTCGTTTGTTCGTTATTGATTCTATCGGTCGCGACGCTCCCTCCAGAATGACAATCCTTTTGATCGTCAATTCCGCACGTCATCCTGGAGCCGGAGGCGATAGGATCCAACGACGAACGACAAAATGCCGCGAGTTCTTCCTTTTCCAAGCGGTCAATTTCCGCGAGGCGCCACACAACATACTCGCGGGAAGCTCTGCACACGGGATGGTCAAAACCCGGAATCTTTTGACAAAGATAATGTTGACGGCACGGGAATCCCGGCTTCAATTCCGGCAATCCAAACTTTTCGCTTTCTGGCGCAAAAAACTCTTCGACTTTTTTACGGCAAAGTTCTGCTGCTGTCGAAGTGCGCAAATTCACAAACGGGATTCCGAGCGGTGATGCATGGCTGATGTACACATCTTCCGGCGTCGCGGCCGCAAGCATGCGGCGGGTGGCTTTGTCCATGCTTGTCGCTTGGGGTACAAGTAAGAACGGAGTTCCGACACCAACGCCATCAATCCCAAGCGACATGATTTTTTCAATGTCTTCGGGGGTACAAAGCCCACCCTGCGCGGTAATCCGCGCCGGCGCCGCCGGCGGAACAATTCCCTGAACAGGCACATTCGAACCTGCAGACCGTGCGGCAGTTTCATCCGCAGAAAAAGTCGCATTTTCAGCAGACTGCGCAAACTTCGCAATCATCGAGCGCGTGGTTTCAAAAAGTTCCTTGCGCTTTTCAACAAATTCTTGAACAACATCAAGCAACAACTTCTTGGACTCAAAAAACGCATGACCACCGCAGTTCACGCCCGATTCAATGCGGTATTCGTAAACTTCCAAACCCTTCTTCGCCAAATAGCGCCCTTGCACAAGCGCCGAGCGGTAATCCGAGACTTTCAGAATAATCTTTTTCGTTGGAGCCTTGTCACGAGTTCTATAAAAATCCTTATACTTTGCAATTTCCTCAAACACAGCCAAGTTCACGCCCGCACTCAGAACAAGCGAGCCCTTCACCTTCGAAACCGCAAAACCGCGAACCGCATCGAATGCAGCCTCGTCATGATTGAGGCCGACCATGATGTTCGCCTGGATTTCACCCGGTTCCATTTTTTCGGTAAGTGCCGCCTCGGCCGCAATGCGGGCAAGCCCCGTCTTTGCAAAGATGCCATCATACTCTACGCGGAGCCTTGAATCTAACGGGAGCATCAAAAAATAAAGGTCCTTGTCGCTACCGCCATCAAAACGTTCCGCACAAAGTCTCGTAAACTTGCGATCCACTTCGTCCGCCACAAAATCCAAATACGAACGAATGCGCCCAATGCGGGTTGTCTGCGGGGAGCCCAAATCAAGCCCGAGCCGTTCTGCATAAGCCATGCGGTATTCTTCGAGGAGGCCATCATCCACAAGCGAAATCACGGAGGTAATGCCCAAATGCGCCACGCGAACAGGCGTATCGGCCGTGTAGCAAATGCCCATCACCGGAATGTGAATCTTGTGAACCATAACCCTCGAAAATCTCGCGAATACCCAAAATGCGGTGAAACAATATAAAAAATAACTAGATCCTTCAGTCACTTCGTTCCTTCAGGATGACGAATGCGGAATGACATGCTCATTCAGGATGACGAGATGGCGATTCCCGCTCGGTGGCGGGAATGACATGTACCCCTACGGCACAAACACACCCATGCTAGGCGAGAGCTCGAAGCGGATGGAACCTTGCAAATCAGTGCGATAAAGCCTTGCAGAATCCCCGAGCACCAAGTTCAGTTTACGAACAACAGATGGCACCGGATGTCCATAGCGATTCCCTGCCCCGACGCTCACAAACGCATATTCCGGTGACACCCGCGATAAAAATTCTAATGTATTGCTCCCCGCCGACCCGTGATGCCCCACCTGCAAAAGTTCCGCCGAAAGCGTCGGATTCATCTCGAGCAGTTGCCGTTCCCCCACCGAATCCAGGTCCCCCGTCAAAAGCAACTTGCCTACGCCCAACCGTCCAAGCAACACCATGCTCGCCCGATTCTCGCCAACCCGCGTGTACCGTGTTGGCCACAGCACATCAAACCGCGGGCATTCATCAAGTGCACATTCCGCCCCTGCAACAACATTCCCGCCAACAGTCAAGCCATTAACCCCCTCCCCAAAACTTACGCTCTCGCCTCGCAATAGCGTATCTATCAAGCTCCCCATCGAACGCGCCACCCGCAACACACTGTCGCAAAAGAAACCGCAAGACGTGTCGGCCCCCACGTAAAGCCGCCGCACAAATACGCCCCGCCCCGGAAGCTCCATAAAGCCCCCAATATGGTCGCGATGGAAATGACTCAGCACTACCCAGTCAAGCGTATCGACCCCTCGTGCCACAAGCGAATCCACCACGCCAACCGAATCGGGCCCGAAATCGTACATGGCGTAGCGACCGTCCCATTCCAGAAGCACCGCAAGCCCCTGCCCTACATCGATTGCCGTAACATTCAAGGTCGACTCCCTCTCCGCCGATTCACTCACGTACATGCAGCCGCCGAGAACCATCGATACAGCCACAACCAAAGTCCAAAAAAGATTCATAAACGCTCCTTTTTACCGTTTCTACTTATATAACACGCTTTTTTCGCAAATTTGGACTAAAACACCCCTCACAAAAACGAACTTTTTTACAAAGCCCCCATTTTTTTATTATCTTTACAGCTAATTGAGGTCACTATGCAATTACCTAAGTACAAAAAGAAGAAACGCATCAAGCTCAAAGTCTGTCAGGAACCCGGTTGCGGCCGCGAATTCTGGGGACACCCGATTGCGAAGTATTGCGAACTGCACCGCGACATCAAGCAGCGCCAGAAGCAAAAGAAGGACATCGAGAACATCGAATCCAAGAACATCATCTTCCGCCACAACTATACGGAAGCCATGGACCTCGAATTCAAGTGCTGCCTCGATGGTTGCGATAACACCTTCACTATCCGCATTTTCCCGAAGCAGTACGTTTACCCGCGCTTCTGCATGGAACACAGGAACGACTTCAAGCGTGCCAACTTCCTCAGAATCATGCAGAAAAAGTAACTTTTGCACCTAAAAACAAGTTTTTTGGAAAAAAAGTTGTCGCCATCCCTTGAAATTTGGGATGGCTTTTTTATATTTGGTCTCGCTACATGGTGGATGTAGCTCAATTGGTTAGAGTCCCAGATTGTGATTCTGGATGTTGCCGGTTCGAGTCCGGTCATCCACCCGCAAAAGACCCCGCTTCGGCGAGGTCTTTTTTTTGTTTTTGATATTGCCCACGCTCCAAATCGCAGGAACATCTCATAAAAAAACAAAACCGGCCACAAGGACCGGCATTTAATTCACTAAAATGAGTTTGCGCTTACGCTTTCGCCAACTCCATAGACTTATCAAAATCGCTCATATCTACAGTCATAAGATACCTCGAACTAAAATTACTCAATTTGACCTCACTTTGCAATATCTTGAAAAAAAGACCCGCAGGCTATTTAACCCACGGATCTATCGAATCGTCAATCAAAAAATTAGAGAACTATTTTTTCAGGAGCATCACTTTTTCGGTCGCCTTGCCGCCAACCTGCAAAATTCCTATGTAACGCCCGTGAGCAATTTTCGCAACATCAAGCGTTTCGAAATGCGAGCCAGTCGCACGACGGCCAAGGTCGAAAGCCCGCACAACACGCCCCTGCATATCGACGAGCGAGAACTTTACATTACCCGATTTCGGCAATTCGTAGCGAAGCGACACAAGATTTCCATTGAGAGCAACATTAAAACGACCGCGAGATTTCTGTGCAATCATTTTTACGGAGCCATTCAAAGTAAGCTTTGTCTGCGCAGCATCACTCCAAATAGTATCGCCCGCAAATACAATCCCCACGCGATAATCAATATTGAAGTTCCCTGAAGCGACAGCCCCTGCCTTTTCCAGCGAATCAAGGCATTTTTCGCTCGTTGAGTCGAACTTGACAACCAAAGTATAAGATGGATCGAAGACAATCGCATTTTTCTGCAAATCAGCACGAACCGCACTAACCTTAAACTTATCTGCATCGTACTTCAAGTCAACTTTACCTGCATAAAACACGTTTGGCAAACCGCGCAACATCGGATAAGTAATTCCTTCCTTAATATCCCAAATTGACTCAAAGTCAAACCCAGTAAAATTATTTTTCGTTCTTATTCCGATAGAATCAAGAGCTTGGCCATAATATTTTTCATCTTCGATATAACAAAATTTTGAAGATGTTTCGAAAAATACGTTTTCAAACGTTTTTGAATCATTCAGGGCGTGATAATTAAATTGACAGGAATTGCTAGCAATAAAGCTATTCTTGATACCATCCTTCTCATTTTCAGGTCTATTGGTATAAACAAAATATTGCAACCCTATAGCATAGCAATTTTCAATGGATTTATTGTTTTGATTGACAAAAACATCGTTTTCATATCCAATGATATAAGCTCTATCAATAGTCCCATAGTTTTCGTAAACCAAAGCATCTGTTGAATCAATCATAGCGAACGATTTTATAATAGTCCCCTTGTTAGTATCCACTAAGCCGCTTCTTCTCCCTCCATGGAAAATAAAGGCTCCCGTAGTATGGCAGTTTTCTATAACGCCGTTATTTTCGTAAACAAGGGCTGCACCACTTATGGAGCCTTTAACAACAGTAGTCGAACTGTTCACGATAGTTCCATTATTCTCGAAAACAAGACCCGCTCTTTCTATAGGACCTTTTACATGGACCGCATTAACAAGGCCATAATTTTTTTGAGCAAGTATCCCAAATACGCGAGAACTGTCCGTAAGCACAATGCTCAAGCTGTCAACTTTCGCTTCTTCGCCAATCGTTCTGAACAGTCCCACATTACCCATATGCAAATTCTTTATCGAATAGCCATTTCCATGGAACACGCCCGTAAAAGTCGATTCCCCATCACGATCGTACAAAGCTCCAAACAGCTTACGACAATTATCTCGATAAGTACCAATAGTCGCAAATCCATGCCACACAGAGCACCGAGAAGACCCATCTGCATAATGTATATAATACTCTTCATTTAGCGATGCAGACGCATCAATGTCATTTGCAAGGCTATAGATTGCAGACATTTTATATTTTCCATAACCAATAACCTTTAAATCATCGTATGTTTTAACAAGGAATGGATCCTTTTCTGTACCAGAGCCTTTCATTTCATATTTTAATTCACGCTCACCATCTCGTACAGGACGGACATCTGTACCAGCCCAAATAAGTCGTGGATAATAATCTGCATCTTTTTTTGTCCATACATTTTCAAAATCCCAGTCCTTATACGAGGAAACATCCAGCATTTCTGCGGTAGTCAAAGCTTTACCAACAGAACTTTGATTATACTGCCAAACTTCCTTATCGTAATAAACAGAAGTAAAAGTTGAACCCGAACTAGAACCAACTAGATTTCCCGTTTTAGAATTCCCCTGTACATGACTAATAGCATAAAGGTTTTTATATGTAGATGCAGAATCTATTCCAGAAATACCTCCAACATAAGATTCGCCTGTCACCGTTGCCATAGCAATATCATTCATATATGAAGCTTTTTGAGATTCTCCAGCAACTGCCCCTACATATTTTTCGCCTATAGCATTTCCATCCGCAATAACTTGACTTGCGGAGCCACCCTTTTTGGAACCAAAAAGCATCCCAACATAACTATTTCCTTGAATTGTAGAATTAAAAATCCACACACGTTCAATCGAGGCTCCCTTGTCAACGCCAGCCAAACCGCCCGCATAGTTTTTGCCCTTGATAACCAAAGAATCCAACATCAAGCCCGTTACCTTGGCCTTCGGCGAAAGCGAACGGAAAAGTCCCACAGATTCTTCATCTGGACGATTGATATATAGGCCTGTAATCATTTTATTATTGCCTATAAAGACACCACTAAATTCAGGAATCGGTTTAAAGCCCTTGCATTCCGTTCCGTCACTGTTGCAGTCTTCTCTCTCATTTTCCCATACATAAATATTATCTGTAAGTTTGTAATAAAGGTCTGTTTTGTACTCATACTTGCCAATATACTTGAGGTCATCGTAACTAGAAATAAGATACGGACTTTCTTCTGTACCTTCACCAAGCAAGAAATTTACAGAACCATCATCCTTAATCATGCTCGGCAGCATCGGGTCCATTCCCTTGAAGTACGGGTAAGATTTTCCTTCCTGGATTTCCCACACAGTCTCGAAATCATAGTCCTTGAATGTCGCCTGCTTGAGCATTTCTGCAGTCGAAAGGCCGTTCATATTTGCGCCGCCATCGGCATCAACGTGTCCAACAACAGTGCTATCAAAGAAGCAGTTTGTCGAATCCGCAGCTCCAGTCCACATATTGGCAAAGCCATAGCCTTCGTATTCACCACTATTATCTTCAGGAGTCTTTACGATACTTGCAGAATAAGAACGATGAATTGCAGGGTCTTCGACATAATACCTCAAAGCAACAAAACCGAGAAGTCCACCAACAACCTCACGCCCCTTTACAATGTTAATCGAGAATGCATCATGCAAAACAGAATAATGGAAGTTACCAACAACGCCACCCACATTTTTACCACCCTTGACATTTCCAGTAGCGGCAATCACGTCAAGGCTATCCTCATAAGACAAACCAATCAGGCCACCCACATTTCTTATTCCATGCGCTTCGCCGTTTAACGAAACAACATTGGTCACTACGGAACCATACATTTCGCCAGCCAAGACACCGACATTCCAAGCCCCAGAAACTTTTGCATTCTCGAACCTTAAGTTCTTAATCGTTGCGCCCTGCACATAACCGAATAACCCCACCGAGCCATAGCTCGATTCTATCGTCAAGTTCTTGATGGTGTGATTCTTTCCGTCAAACGTTCCTAAAAACACCGCAGTCTCGGAGCCAATAGGTACAAAGTCTGATGCAGAAGCATCAATATCATCCGCGAGTTCGTAATTAGCCCATAACGGGTGACTAGCTTCATTGCCAATTTTCTTCAAATCATCTAAAGACGCAATTTTGATGATATTCGGAACAGCCATGTAGCTTGTCGTACCCCACACCGTATCGGAGCCATCGACATAGCCAATTCTATAACCATAGTAGATAGAATCTTTCTTATCATTCAATCGGTTCCAACGCAACCACGTTCCAACCAGTTCATGCCCCACATCGTTTTTTGCAGCCACAACCGGTTTTTCCGTCCAGCAATCAGCACTAGTGGGGATTGCAATTACACCAGTACCAAAATTGCCAGCAACATGTTTCAAGTAAGGGTATGATTTACCTTCATCGATACCCCAGACTAGCGTATCCCAGCCAACAAAACTCGCAAACTTCATCATCGCAGAATCAGAAAGCCCTACACCACCAGCGCAAGATTCCAGACCCGACAAATCAATATTCCAATAAGAAGCACTATCGGCATCTCCATCACCAACCAAGCCACCGACCCTTTTCAAGGAACCATTCGAATTAACTTCAATCTTTCCAACAGCATAGCTAGTAAAAACATTTCCGCCACTTCCGAGCAAACCACCAATGTCAAAATAATCCACATCTGACGCTAATCTCGATTTCACCATTCCTATTGCATAAGAATTGATGATGCCCCCACCATTGTTGCGTCCAACCAATCCACCTAAATCCGTCTTTCCTGCAACACTACCCGTTGCAAAAGATTCTTCAATGTGTGATTTATTTATTCCAACCAAGCCTCCGATTTCATCACTAAACGCACAATTTCCGTTTGGAGATTCACCAATATCTACCGAAGCATAACTTCGCCAAATGGCCGAGCTATTATACCCAACAAGTCCACCAACTTGACTAATACTCAAACATTCCATCGGTACAATAATCCCGGTCGCATGGCATTCTTGTAAAGTTCCGCGACTTTCACCAACAAGTCCACCTATTTTTTCGCCATAACGAGAACGATCTAGACTTTCCGTATATGCATAAATCTCGACATCAGCAAAACTCTGGGAAATAAGCGCCGACGAATATCCGACCAAGCCCCCCACCTTTCTTTTACCCTTGATTGCGCCTTGATACGAAGAATGACGGATGTCAGTATGGTCTCCATCATCAATTTCGCCAACAAGCCCGCCCACATAGCTTTGTCCCTGAACTTGAGCACGTGTAATATGGACATTGGCAATAGTACTATGCGAAGCCTGGCCCGCCAAGCCACCAACATAATACGAAGTCGGGTCATGATCATCATCGGCACCACCAAGAACACTCAAACCATCAAAATTCAAGTTCGATACAGTTCCTTTCAAGACCGAAATAAAACCGATTTTATGTACGCAAGGGAGCCAAATCCTTAAGTCACGAATGTTATGTTCCTTACCATCAATGCTTCCGGTAAATTCCGAATTACCAGCAGCATCAGCGTTCAAGCCAATGGAAATAAAACCATTGCAACCATCCTGATTGCACATTTCTTTCTTCGAAGCAGACGCATCAATATCTTTTGTCACGATGTAATTTGACGAATAAAGATAGGCGTTCTTGCCTATCGCCTTGAGGTCTTCGTAATCCTCAATCTGGAAAGGATTTTCAGCAGAGCCATCGCCCTTCATGGAGCCATTTGCGGCAAACGCAGGCACCGCAAGCACGGTCAACAAAACTCGAACAACATTTTTTAAATTCATATTATTTCTCATCCAACTTTAAATTTAATCCTTGATACAACGGATAGAGTATCCGGCACTCTTTTCATACGGCAAATAAACAGGAGCATAATCACTATAATCTAAACAAAAACCAATTGCACCATCAACTCCACCTTCAGCAGCACTTAAATAACGCCATCGTCATTAATGCAGCGAATAGACAAAGACCGAAGCTTAAGATTGTAATCTATCTTAGCCTCATCGGTATGAAACCCCAATCTTAAAGTCTGCGCGCCCACGGAATAATATTCAGTAACACTCCAAAATTCCGTAGTCAACCCTTCACCACGAAAAGTCCCAGGCTCATCAAATCGTTCGCCTGCCGGCATCGCCGAAAAACCAACCCTATCAGAACCATTTCCTCCATTATTCCAACCAGCCTGAGACTTAAGGACTTTTCCCGCAGCAGAAACGCCTCCAACAGTAGCAACTAAAGTATCAAATTCCGCTTTTGTTGGTAAATGCCAACCATTTGGACAAATCCCCTGATAATTATTGGTAAATGGACATACTTTACCATCACCGCAAGCGTACTCACCAGCCTTCGCATGACCGATCGAATCCATAGCAACAGCCCAAGTATAAAGACGTCCAGAGACATCACAATGCTGCTCAATTCCATGACACGTAGCTCTATAACTTAAATCCGAAGTAAAATAATTCAGATTCTGAGCCATCCATACTTGATTGCCAATTTTCACGGTTTTATAGACTTGACCATCACGAGAATCCGTCATTTCACCATACTTAATATCGGGATTCAAGTAAGCTTCTTTTGGAATACTCCAATCTAGGCATTTCTCAAAACAGTATAACGACGAAGCAATCACCTTGCTACTACTAGAAGGTGATCCCGGAACGGAATCCGGGATGACAGCGCCAGACGAACTGCTACTGGATTCCGCCTTGCTGCTCAACGTTACCGAACTACTACTAGATTCAATTTCGGAACCGGATGAAATTTCATAAGCACCAACAATATCGTTGCTATCGGAGCAAGCCCAGAACATAGCAGTAATTGAAAAAAACGCAAAAACTTTATCCCATTTCAAAAACAAATAATTACGCATATTAAATTTCTCCTTTTTAAACACTCTAGATATTTTCCTTTTTTAATTTCAGTTCTTGACACAACGGACAGAGTAAGCGTTATCCTTAAAACCATCACTAAAAGAATCAATTCCATCACTTGCAATCATAATACTGTAGGCGTGAAAATTCCTTTCTGCATTTTCTGTAGAAGTCCAAAGGTAAGCCGTACTACCAACAACATCATACGTGCCACTGCGATACAAAAAGCCACCCGGCAAAGCAGAAAAACCATAATCATCAGTACTTTCAAAATAAAGCCAACCTGCTATTGACTTGAGTTTTTTACCAGCAGTTTCCCAGCCTCCAACAGCCGTTATCAAAGTTTGCCAATCTGTTGTATCTGGCAAATGCCAACCTGCAGGGCAAACTCCCTGCACCGCGTATTTCGGCGAGCACATAACGCCATAGCCACAGCCTTTTGCACTATCGCTCCACACGCCAGCGCTATCCATCGCAGCAGACCAAGTATAAAGGCGACCATATTTTCCACAATAACTGATGCTATCGTTATAGCAATAACTGTTATCCGTTTTGTAATTCAGATTTTCAGCCATCCAAATCTGACTGCCAATTTTTACAGTCTTGTAAGTCCGTCCATCACGAGAATCCGTCAAGGTGCCATAAATTTCTTCTGGTCCATTTTCGCCATCCTTGAGGCAACGGATAGAAATTCTGGAATTTTTATCATGGCAACCTATTTCCGTAGAATCAGAAGCGCCAATCAAACTCATACTATTCGCACAAACATCTAACTTTTCAGATGAACTCCAAAAATACGCAAACGACTCGACCTCGCTAACGTCAATACTATCATAGCTAGCACGAATTGCAGAAAATCCATAAGCATCCGAGCCATTGAAACCATCGTTCCAACCATTAGTAGACTTTAGCACTTTACCAGCTATCGAATCACCGCCCACAGCCGAAACAAGTTCTCTCAACTCAATATCCGTAGGCAAATGCCAACCAGAGGGGCACGCATCTAAAGCAGCAGACCAATCGTAATTGCGACCATATTTAGTACAGTTGGAATCCTGATCTTTATAGCAATTACTGAGTTCTGTTTTGAAGTTCAAATTTTCGGCCATCCAAACCTGATTGCCAATCTTTACGGTCTTGTAAACTTGTCCGTCACGTTCGTCGGTAAGTTCTCCATATTCGCACGTGTCCGTGCTATCGGTTTTGCAAGGAGTCGCAGCAACAACGCCATTAGACCCTTCGGCTCCGCTCAGGGTGACACCAACATTCTCAATCTGTTTTTCGAACGACGGGATTTCATCGGTGTATCCCCAGCTTTCGATGTTCTTGCGAATGGAATCAAGCTTACCACTCGTCGTTGCAGCAACAGCCCAATTTGCAATTTCTGTTTTTATCTCGCTATCATTCCATTCACCGTCTTCAGCAAAGTCATCGGCAAACTTCTCCAAGCGTTTCACAAGTACACCCACATCTTCATCTCCCTGCAAAAGAATACTCACCGCCAAAAGTGCCGCATTTTCTTCGTCTTTTTCAAAGATATTCAATTCTTCGAATTTGAGATTTTCGTCCATCGCACTCGCCATACCGAACGACATGAGGACTTCTTTTTCGGCTTGCGCCTTCGCCTCCGCAAAAGACATTTCTTTATCAGCAGCAAGGTTCATCACGCGGTCATATTCCAAATGAGTGAGCACGTTGACGTTTACGTTCTTGCGGTCTTTGAGGTTTGTAATCGTCCGAAGTGTTATCTTATCCGCAGATTTCACTCCTGTAACTTCGTTGAGGTAGTATCCGGAAATTTCAAAAACGGCACATGGCGAAGACAAGTTTATACTTGAAACATCATAGTCGCCCTTGTCACTCTTGACCGTACTTTCAAAACGTTCGCCTGTCAGTTCCATCGTCTTACAGTCAATCCCCTGCACAGTCACGGCAGAACCTTTAACAAACGGTCCTTTTTGTGTAACGCCCGCTACGTTCAAATCCGCGATAATTCCCGCATCTTCTGTAGTGCCGCCAGCAGTTTTATCGCCGTCGGAACAAGCCCAGAACAGGGAGACGAATATAAGAGTAAACAGTTTATTCCATTTCATACGCATTTCCATCTAATGACCATTGACCAACCACTACTTACTAATTCTTTATGCAACGGATTGAAAAACCGCTATCCTTGAAGTCACCCGTGTAACCGGTACCACCATAAAAAATTCTGAACGTATAGCCCAATTGCTTGTCACGCGTATTCTCAGTAATGCTCCAAAAAAAGGCAGTCCGGTCATCAGGAGCGAATTCTGAAAAATCATAATCACGATACTTATCCCCAACAGGATACGCCGAAAAACCATAATCATCGGTGCCGTTAGCTTCTTCAAACCAACCGACACGAGAAGCGAGCTTATAGCCAGCTACACTCGCATCATCCGAAACTTGGAAAATCAACGTACGCCATTCCGTTGTATCGGGCAAATGCCAACCTTCAGGGCAAATGCCTTGATACTTCGCGGGGAAATTACAATTCGTCCGGTATCCACAGAATTGCGGATTTTCGGCATCGTTTGCGAGCTTTATAGAATCAACCGCAGCAGCCCAAGTATAAAGGCGGCCACCAAACTCACAATTTTCAGGCTTATCACCATAGCACCAATTTCGCTTCAAAAGGCTCGGAGTATTTACACTATCCGCATAATTCAAATTCTGGGCCATCCAAACCTGAGTGCCGATTTTGATGGTCTTGTAAACTTGCCCATCTCGTTTATCCACAATTGAATCGTATTTAATGTTCGGATTCAAGTGATCTTCTTTAGGAATGCTCCAGTCAATTTCATACGGAGACACAAACGCTTCACCACTGCTACTACTCAAATCAGCATTGCTAGAAGAACTTGATAACGACACAGCAGCCGGTTCATCTCTAACGCAACGAACAGAATGGCCATTGTCCTTAAAGCCACATGAAAACCAAACAGAAGCATAAAAGAAGTCTGCGGAACAAGAAGAACGATTATCTTTCGATTCTTCAGAAGCTGTCCAAAAATGAACATCTCGGCTATCTTCAAAGAAAGATTGATCTCGATACTTTTCGCCAGCAGGGAACGCCGAGAAACCAAAATCATCAGTACCAGAATCTTCATACATTCCAATATGCGATTCCAGTCTTTCTCCGGCAATATCATCACCACCGGCAAAAGAAATCAGGGTTTTCCACTCGGTCGTATCCGGCAAATGCCAACCTTCAGGACAAATGCCACGCATCTTTTCTGTAAACACACAAGATTCCCCAAAGCCACATTTCTGAGGCTTTTCGGAATCTGTTGCAAGCTTCACCGAATCAATAATAGCAGCCCATGTGTACAAACGTCCTGCGACATCACAATTTTCAGATTTGTATGCAAAGCACCAGCTACGTTTCAAAAGACTTGGAGTTTTCACACTATCGGCATAATTCAGATTTTGAGCCATCCATACTTGAGAGCCAATCGTCACCGTCTTGTAAACTTGTCCGTCACGGCTATCCACAATGGAGTCATACTTTATTTCAGGATTTAAGTACGCTTCCTTAGGAATACTCCAGTCAATATAAAAACCACTATAATTTACTGAAGGATACTTAACAAGCGCCGTTTCACCGAAGTTCTTTATGAATGATTCAAATGAAGGAATTTCACTTGCAACGCCCCAACTTTCAATATTCTTTCGAATCGAATCAAGTTTACCATCGGCAGCGGCATCTTGAGCCCATTTCGCGACTTCAAGTTTTGCATAGGAATCATACCATACGCCACTCTTTGCAAAAAAATCGTTGAATCTTTCAAAGCGTTCTCCAAGAGGCATGTCATCAAATTCCGCCTGCATCATCACACTTATAGCCAACAATGCCGCATTTCCGTCACCTGCTTCAAAGATGTTCAGGTCTTCGGCTTCTTCAAAATCACCCTTGATATTGAACGCTGCAAATATTTCTTTTTCAGCCTGTTTTTTCGCATCAGCCAAAGACATCTTGTTCACAGTAACCAAGTACATCACGCGTTCGTATTCCAAATGCGTGAGCACGTTGATATTCACGCGATCTCGATTCTTGAGATTCGTCACCGCACGGAGTGTTAACTTTTCGGAAGAAACCGCTCCTGTAATTTCGCTCAAGTAATAACCAGAGACCTCGAACACGGCGCATACCGAGGACAAGTTAATATCATCGACCTCATAGTCACCACCATTACTCTTGACAGTGGTTTCATAAGATTCGCCTGTAAGCTCGAATGTTCTGCAATTAATACCTTGCACAGTCACGGCAGAGCCCTTGACAAATGGGCCCTTTTGGGCAACGCCTGCCACGTTCAACTCGGCGATGATTCCCGCATCTTCCGTAGTGCCGCCAGCCATGCCCTTATCATCAGAGCATGCCCAAAGCATCGCCCCGACAATCAGGGTTTCTGCAATTTGGAACCATTTCTTAACCAACCACTTATTCATACTAATCCTTCTCTTTTTTCCAAACACGAATTAATTTTTATTTGAGCCTTCTAGTTCTTGATACAGCGGACAGACCTTGCATTGTACTTATACGACCAAGCCAATTTTGCATATCTCGAAGAATAATCCATTGCAAGCGCATACCCATCATCATGATCGCGACTCACAATACTCCAGAAATACGTCAAACCTCCGGCGTAATCGAAATGAGGATTGATGGAGCGGTCTTCGTCTCGGTAATCATAACCACCGGCGGGTAAGGCAGAAAAGCCATACGGATTTTCATAGGATACACCCCAAGCCTCGTTCGCCTTCAACTTTGTAGCAGAACTATCGCCTACAAAATTGAGCAGCTCTCTAAATTCCGTCGTGTCAGGCAAATGCCATCCACTCGGGCAAACACCGCGAACTTTCCCTTCAAATTCGCAGACAACTTCATTACCGCATCCTTCTCCATCTTTACTGAATTGTGCAGCAGAATCCAGAGCCGCAGACCAAAGGTATAGACGTCCATACTTACCGCACGAATCCGGTTCATTTTTATAGCAGAAACTAGAAGCCGACCCCGATCTAGTCTTTTGTTCATATGCATAATTCAGATTTTGAGCCATCCAAACTTGATCGCCAATTTTTACAGACTTGTACTTCTGATTATCGCGATCATCGACAAACTCTCCATACTCAATTGCAGGATTAAGGAAATCGAGTGCCGTTTTTGGAGGTTCCACACTACTACTGCTTTCTGCACTAGACGAAGAAGCTACAGAGGAACTAGAAACGGCTGAACCCATGACGCAGCGGATTTGACTCATGCATATTGAGGGAGAAACCGAAGTAAAACCGCCCCCAGAAATTCCAATAGCATAATACATAGCACCATCGCCATCGAGAGAATCCGTCCAAAAGGTAGAAAGTCCATCATAACGGTCCCAATAACAATCTTCATACTTTTTTGAACTATCCTCCATCAAGGGTTCATAATACGGTAACGTCATGGAAAATCCATATTCATTAGTATATCGGTCCCACACCTTACTAGACGTAAGTGGACTAATAAGATCCATGTTGTGCTTATTCCATACATAACCGACCAAAGAATCCATTTCATCATACGAAGGAAGATGCCAGCCGTCAGGGCAAACGTTCACAGCCTCTTCCCATGTGTAAATAAGTCCATGAACTGGGCAAGATTTTTCAGTTGCAGAAGGGCAAAGTACACTTGATGCATTGGGAGTCGCATAGTTCATGCTCTGCGCCATCCAATTTATCCCATCTATTTCTACATACTTATAAGTTTGACCATCACGTTTATCCGTAAATTCACCATAATCAATATTCGGATTCAAGTAAGCAGTTCTCGGATCCTCGATTGTAGCCGAAGAAGAGGGGCGATTCCCGCTCGAGGCAGGAATGACAGAGCTGCTACTGGATTGCTTCGCTTCGCTCGCAATGACGTTACTAGAAGAGGATCGGCTTTCACTGCTCAGGATAACACTGTCTCCATCCGCAAGTGCCTTCACGTACGTTTCAAATGCAGGTACAGAATCGGTGAGGTTCCAGCTTTCGATGTTCTTGCGGATTGTATCGAGTTTACCGGTAGCTGTAGCGTTTGTAGCCCAGTTTGCAATTTCCGTTTTTACTTTATCATCCAATGAACCATTCTGTGAAATTGCAACTGAATATTCATCCAAGCGTTCTGCAAGTTTTGCCTCATTCGCATTTGCCTGCACCATCACACTCACTGCCAAAAGCGCGGCATTGCCATCGCCCTTTTCAAGGATGTTCAGGTCTTCGGATTCTGCGATACCACCCTTAATGTTGAACGAAGCAAGCACTTCTTTTTCAGCCTGCTTTTTCGCATCATCAAAGGACATTTTCTGAGCGGTCACCAAGTTCATCACGCGCTCGTATTCAAGTTCTGTGAGCACGTTGATATTTACATGCTTTCTGTCCTTGAGGTTTGTCAGCGCATGGAGCGTCAACTTCTCAGAAGACTTCTTGCCATTAAGTTCGTTCAAGTAATAACCTAAGACTTCAAACACCGCACATGTAGATGACAAAGTAACATTATCAACAACAAATTCACCTTTATCGTTCTTGACAGAGCCTTCAAAAGTTTCATCTGTAAACTTGAGTGTTTTGCAATCGATTCCCTGCACTGTCACAGCAGAACCCTTTTCAAACGGTCCCTTCTGCGTAAGGCCGGCCACATTCAAATCCGCGATGATTCCCGCATCTTCCGTGGTACCGCCCGCAAAGCCGCCATCATCATTAGAACCGGTGCAAGCCACAACAAAAGCCGAAGCCATTGCAAACGCGATTGTCTGAGCGAGCACGCCCATACTCTTTCCGAGCACTCTCTTTTTCATTTTATCAATCCTCATCCCTAACATTTTTATTTGAATTCAAAAAAACTTCCGCATTTTCACTGCGGTCAACGCGGTTATCAATCCGTTCACTTACAGGAAATAATTGCAAATTCAATCGGTAAACTTGTTCTGTTTCGTCATCTTCACTCGCTATTGCCACAATGCGACGGCGACAATCAGCAAGTTCCTTTTTTATTCGTTCGTAGGCACGGCGCGTAATGCCCATCGTAAGCCCCGACATATCACGTTCCGATAGCGGCAAGTCCAATGCCTTGACCGCAAACTCTCCCATTTGGCGCTGCATATCACGAGCCGCCACCGGAACCGCGTCTACATTACCCATCGAAATAGACTTATCCGTCTGGTAATAGTTACCGCTCTTGTCCTTCTTCAAGAGATTTGCCTTCACCAAAAAGTCCAGCGTTTCAGAAACTTCTGACGCTGAAATATTCGGTTTGCAAGCACGCGCTATTTCGAGAGGTTTTGCACCCGGCATGTGAGCAGCAAGCTCACGAATCACCGGGTTTTTCCACGATTTGAAGTAATCGAATTCCTCGTTCCCCAACACTCGGACCTTGTGCGCCATTGCAAGCGCACAACGTTCTTCGAACGCCGATCTCTTCGCCTCGTCGTTTTTTGCATGGGCATAAGAAACCATCAGGACAAAATAATCGTACTCAAAGCCGACGAGCCCCATGGCACCGGCAACCGACCCTGCGGAGCCGATGCTCAAATTCTTCTTACCCTCGCAAACGTATTTCAGGTAAATCGGCGACGTAAAACCAGCCTTTCGAGCGAACTCACGCCACGTAAATGCCGAACAGCGCTTACGTTCATCGTAATAATCCTGGATGAACTTGCGATAATCGGTATATTCTACGATCTCCTTCATGTTTACAAATATAGATACTTTTGTACATTTTAGAATACAGATTTGGCGTTTTTAGTTAAATTTTACCACTTTTGACGTTTTTACAAAAATTTATGCAATTTAGAATACAAACATGTATTCCAGGAATACAAAAAAAAGCCTCACCATCTCTGGCGGGCTTTCCTTCCTCCCTTTTCCTAACAACAATTACTTATCGTAGATGGTAATATTTATTCTGGCCCGGAACAGGTAGCCTTCCGCGCCGAGATTGCGGTAATAATCAACAACCGCAAAGACCTCTGCCTCATAGCGGAATTTTTCGACTTCTTTCTCGAACCGGTAGAATGTCAGTTCGCCGTCATAATCCGATTTTGTATATTCCGTATATCGCATAGACTCAAGATCGTCTATGGTGAGCGTTTCCTGGCTCTTCAAGGTAAAGCCGTGCGCTTCCATCATCAAGGCGTATTCATCGGCCTTGGCCTTGGCTTCATCGAAATAGTCATCATTACTAGCGCCGACACTAGAACCGAGTCGGGTATAAGCATTCCAAGACGTCCACTTCTGGTCATTCGAATAGTACCTATAATGGTACTGCGTCGAATCTAAGACAAACTTCAGGTCTTCGGGGATTTCCCTGTACTTGGGAGAATCATAGTCCTTTTTAGTTTCCGTCGGAATCTCGTCAACCCCTTCATCGCGAACGACGAGCTTTACGTAGAACATCTTCGATGGCATGGTTATGCCCATCGGCGTCCAAACACGGACCTCGCCCTTCGTAATCACAAGCGTATAGACTTTGCCGCCAGACGTTTTCGTGTAAACATACGAATCCTCGGTATAATCGTTATCCAGTGAATCATTGGAATACGTCCCCTCATATTCGAAGCCCTTTCCCCCGGCTTTGTTTATCAGTTCCGTCGCAATGGAATCACACCCGCTTCCAAGCGCAGGACTCTGGCCCCGCCACATAATCTGGGCACCATCCGCATATTCCTTGTACTCCGTTTTCTTTTCAAGGAAATCCTCGACGAAGGCCAATTCTTCGGGCAAATCCGGCAGGGTGTCCTTTTTAACTTCCACGGAACTTGAAGACGAAGAAACAAACGGGCTATAGATGGAACTCGAAGAAGCAACACTCGATGATGAAATATGTATCGGCAAATCTTCGAATCCTTCCTTCATCACGAATATGGCGACATCGAACATGAAGGCTCCATAGCCAGCCCCTGCCGGAGAGAGAGTCTTCGTCATCGCAATTTTATAAACGAGATCACCCTTCTTCGCAGAATAGATATAAGACAAACTATCATAGAACGAATGCAAATAGAACGATTTCAACGAATCACTCAACATCGTCTTTTCAAAAACAAATCCTTTCGCGCCCAAAGTATCCACCAATGCGCTCGCGGCAGAATCTCTTGTCGCGGTATCATGGACATTTGCCCAAGATGTACACGTCCACACCCTCTGTTCGCCATCGCCATAAATCACCGGCCCGCGGGCACTGCAGAACTCCTCAAAAAACTGAAGTTCTGGAGGGAGCACAGAAAGCGAATCCTGCGAAGCCGATGAATTAAACGGGTTATAGACGGAACTCGACGAGGCAATACTCGAGGAAGATTCGTCCTTGCCGCTACTCGAACTCGATTCAGGCTCGTCGCCCGGAACATGCCAGCGGCCTTTTTCGCACACAAAGTATTCATTGTACAGTTTGCTCAATTTGTTCACATTACGCTTGGTTTCGTTTTCACGCTTGTCATTGCAAACACCGAGACCGTAATTGTTCCACCAGAAGTTCGTCACGAACTTTTCAAATACAGGCGCGGAATCTGCATACTTCCAGTTTTCGACATTCTTGCGCACATTTGCGAGCGTTCCCTTGAGATCTGTATCGCAAGCCCAATCCGCAATCGCAGTTTTGGTATCGGCATCGTCCCAACTGCCACCTTCTGCAAGTGCAATGCTGAATTCGCCCATGCGTTCGGTAAGCCCAGCCACATCGACATCGCTTTGCATCAACACGCTTACCGCGAGGAGTGCTGCGTTGCCATCACCTGATTCGAAGATGTTCAGGTCTTCGGATTCTGCAAAGTCACCCTCGATAGCAAACGAAGACAAGATTTCTTTTTCGGCTTGCGATTTCGCATCTGCAATTGATTTTTTCTTCTCGGTCACCAAATACTTCACGCGTTCGTATTCCAAATGCGTGAGCAAATTGATGTTCACCGTTTTGCGGTTCGAAAGATCCGTAAGCGCACGAAGAGTCACCGTTCCCGACGACTTCTTGCCAGAGATTTCATCGCGATAATAGCCATTTGCCTCAAGAATCGCGTACTGCGATTGCAAATTGATGTCCTTGATAGCAAAGTCACCCTTGTCGCTCTTGATAGTTCCCTTGAAACTTTTGCCTGTTTGCTTGAGCGTAATGCCGTCCAGTTCCTGCACGGTCACCGCAGAACCAGTTACAAACGGGCCCTTCTGCGACACGCCTGCCACATCCAAATCCTTGATGGCGTAAACGCCCGCATCACCTGAAGCGCCACCCGCAACATCATTATCGGAACACGCCCAGAACAAAATTCCAAATGCAAAAACTGGTAAAATTTTATTCAGCGTCATATTCATTTATCCTTATCATAAAATTAATTTAAGTATTTTCTAAAATTCTAATCCTTAACGCAACGGACTGCATAAGCATATCTTTTATTAAAAGTCGTACTCAAAGCAGCATCGTCATCCATAAAAAACAAATGTATATGGGCAGCGTATCTTTCATTCACTTCTGTCGAAGTCCAAAAACCTGCAAAACGACCTTCATTTTCATAATCATTAAACTCATCTCTATCACCAACCGGAAGGGCAGAGAAGCCAAAACTATCCGTACCGGCGCCATCATCATTCCAACCATTGACAGATTTGAGCATTTTTGCAGCAGTATCTCTACCTCCTACTGAATAGTACAAAGTCATACCCTCGTTTTGCGAAGGCAGATGCCAGCCAGTAGGGCACGCATTCAACGCCGCAGACCACGTATAAAGGCGGCCATACTTTGTACAGTATTCGGCTGAATCATTATAACAATAACTTTCGTCCGTTTCATAGTTCAAGTTCTCCGCCATCCACACTTGCTTTCCAATTTTCACGGTCTTGTATTCTTGACCATTACGCTCATCCGTCAACATTCCGTATTCGCAATCATCTGTACTTTCCGTCTTGCAGGCAGCCACAGCCGAATCTTCCACAAGAATATAAGATCTCAACGAATCATTTTCACCCTGGACACAACGGACAGAAAACGCATTGTACTTTCCTTCGTCCATATCCAATGATACTGTATTGAAGTTAGCGCCCACATGCATCACATACGCAAATTCGACTTTACTCTCTGTAGAACTCCAGAAATCCGCAAGCCACTCCTTGTTTATGTATTCTCCACTTGCAGACCTACCACCAATGGGAAGCACCGTAAAACCGTAATCATCTGTACCATTGAGATCGTTTAACCAACCACTCGTGGACTTGAGTTTACTTCCTGCCATCGCAGAGTCTCCTAATGCATCCACTAAAGTTTTAAAATCAGCCAGAAGAGGCAAATGCCAACCTTCAGGACAAGCTCTCATCGCAGCATTCCACTCGTAAAAACGTCCATACGTTGCGCAATATTCCACGGAATCATTATAGCAATAACTTTTTTCGGTTTCGTAGTTCAAGTTTTCCGCCATCCAGACTTGATTGCCAATCTTAACAGTCCTATATGTTTTTCCATCACGAGAATCCGTCATCGTATTTTGCGCAGCATCCGGCGAATCGGCGCCAAACTTTTCCACATACTTTTCAAAAGCAGGCACTTCGGCAGCAATTCCCCAGCCTTCGACATTTTTGCGGATTGAATCCAGCAGTCCGTCAGCAGCAGCAGAAACCCATTCCATAATCGCAGTCTTCGTACTGGAATCGCTCCACACGCCTTTTTCAGCAAACGAGTCATCGAACTTGTCCATACGTTCCACGAGAGCATCAACATCGGCACCGCCCTGCATCATCACGCTCACAGCAAGCAAGGCTGCGTTACCATCGCCCGATTCAAAAATATTCAGGTTCTCAAACGCTTCAAAACTGCCCACAATGTCAAACGCAGCAAGCACTTCTTTTTCAGCTTGTTTTTTTGCCTCAGCAAACGACTTTCCCTTTTGGGTCACGAGGTACACAATGCGCTCATATTCTAGGTTTGTGAGAATGTTGACATTCACTTTTTCGCGATTTTCAAGGTCTGTCAATGCGCGAAGAGTCAGCTCGCCATCCGTTTCCTTTCCAGAAAATTCGCTACGATACTTACCCGTCGCCTCGAACACCGCACACGACGACTTGAGCGAGACGCCTTTCACCGCAAAGTCGCCCTTGTCACTCTTGACCGTACCTTCAAAACGCTCGTCTGAAAGTTTCATCGTCTTGCAGTCAATTCCGCGTACCATCACCGCAGAGCCCTTGACGAACGGCCCCTTCTGCGACACGCCTGCCACATCCAAATCCTTGATGGCGTAAACGCCCGCATCACCTGAAGCGCCGCCAGCAACGTCATCGTTCGAGCACCCCGCCAAAAACGATACCGCCACAAAAGCCGAAGCCACAAATCCGTTCTTGAAAAATTCGCACACGTTTCTCATTTTCTCTCATCCTTATTCAAAACTGTTCCACTTTTATTCAACCATTCGCTCATCGGGAACAGTTGCACATTCAAGCGATAAACACGCTCCGTTTCATCTTCTTCCGTCGCAATCGCGACAATGCGCCGATAAAACTCATCCACTTCCTTTTTTATCCGTTCGTAAGCGCGATGCGTAAGGCCGAGCGTATAGCCCGACATTACGCGTTCCGAAAGAGGCAACTCAAGTGACTGTATTGCAAACTCCCCCATTTGGCGCTGCAAATCGCGAGCCGCCAAAGGCACCGCCTCCACGGGAGCCATCTTAATTGCCTTATCCGTTTGTTGGTAGTTTCCGTTCTTGTCCTTCTTCAAGAGCTTCGCCTTCACCAAAAAATCAAGTGTCTCAGAAACTTCTGCCGCCGAAATCTTCTGTTTGCAAGCACGCGCAATTTCGAGAGGCTTTGCACCAGGCATGTGCGGAGCCAATTCTCGAATCACGGAATTTTTCCACGATTTAAAGTAATTGAATTCTTCATCACCGAGAACACGCATCTTGTGGGCAAGCGCCAACGCACAACGTTCCTCGAACGCGGCACGTTTTGTCTTGTCATCCTTTGCATGAGCGTACGAAACCATCAAAACGAAATAAGTCTGTTCGAAGCCGACAAGGCCCATGGCACTTGCGACAGAACCCGCAGAACCAACACTCAGGTTTTTCTTTCCTTCGCAAACATACTTCAAATAAACATCCGACGAAAAACCCGCCTTTTGTGCAAACATATGCCAAGAAAACGCCGAAGTGCGTTTACGTTCGTCGTAGTAATCCTGAATGTACTTGCGGTAATCCGTATATTCAACGATATCCTTCATGGTTACAAATATAAATGAATTTCTCCATTTTAGAACATAAAATTGGCGTTTTTGCGCAGATTTTACCACTTTTTGAGTTTTTATTAAAAAATCGCAAATTTAGAACATGACATACATATTCCTGGAACATGGAGATTCCCGCCTTCGCGGGAATGACAAATAAAAAAACGCGGGAATGACAAAAATTCCCCGCGACGTTTTTCGTCGCAGGGACTCCCCTTACATAAAATTACTTTATTCTGCGTCTTTCACGCAACGGACACTTTGTCCATAATACTTGTAATTTTGATACGTATAAGTTTGAGTATAAATGTTGTTTATATTGAAATATCGACCATCATCGGCACTGTATTCGGTGGCGCTCCAGTAATAAACATCCGAACCCACCTTTTCCCAACTAGTTGCAGAAAGCCTTCTTCCGGTCGGAAGTGATGCAAAGCCATATTTATCAGTACCGTTATTGTTAGGCGTTCCGGCATAGTCCCACCCGCTCAAAGCCTTGAGAGGCTTTCCACACGTACTGTAATCCCCTATAGCCTCACACAACAAACTCCATTCACGGAGTGTCGGCAAATGCCAACCATCCGGGCAAATTCCCTGAACACTATGATTGAGTCCGCACGTCTTGCCATAACCGCAATCCAACGGTTCCTTCGGATCGTTCGCCAAGGCAACAGAATCGATTGCTGCTGCCCAGGTGTAATAGCGGCCACCCACATTGCAATTCTTTTCATCATTATTGTAGCACCAGTTGCGGCCCTTCAAGCTCGGAGTCTTGACGCTATCGGCATAGTTCAAATTTTCTGCCATCCACACCTGCGAATAATTCGTGTCTGGCACGTCAATTTTCACAACCTTATACACTTGCTTGTCACGCGGGTCGACCATCGAGTCATATTTGATTTTCGGATTCAGGCGTGCTTCCTTGGGCACATCCCAGCTCCACCCTTCGGTATCACTAGAACTTGAAGAAGGTCTTACCGGCGCAGTCGAAGGATCCCCTTTGACGCAACGGACACTTTGTCCATAAGACTTGCTATTCTGATACGTATAAGAATTGGTATAAACGTTGTTTATATTGAAATACCGGCCATCATTGGCACTGTATTCAGTAGCGCTCCAGTAATAAACATCCGAGCCCACCTTTTCCCATTTAGTAGCAGAAATTCTTCTTCCGGTCGGGAGTGCGGCAAAGCCGTAAAGATCCGTACCGTTGTTGTCAGGCGTTCCGGCGTAGTTCCATCCAGTCAACGCCTTGAGTGGTTCACCAGATACAGGGGCATTTCCTAATGCCACGCTCAATAGGCCCCATTCATAGATTGACGGCAAATGCCAGCCATCAGGACAAATTCCCTGCACAGCGCGATCAAGTCCGCACTTTTTACCATAGCCGCAAACCAACGGTTCCTTCGAATCATTCGCCAAGGCAACAGAGTCAATTGCCGCCGCCCAGCTGTAATAACGACCGCCCACCTTGCAATTTTTTTCTTCATTATTGTAGCACCAGTTGCCGCCCTTCAAGCTCGGAGTCTTGACGCTATCGGCATAGTTCAGGTTTTCAGCCATCCACACCTGCGAATAATTCGAGTCTGGCACTTCAATTTTCACGACCTTGTAAACTTTCTTGTCGCGCGGGTCAATCATCGAATCGTATTTGATTTTCGGATTCAGGCGTGCTTCCTTAGGCACATCCCAGCTCCACCCTTCGGGGATTTCCTGTGCCACATTGATTTCTTCTATGGCCTTTTCAAAATCGGGAACTTCGTTTGCGAATCCCCAATTTTCCATATTCTTGCGAATGGAATCCATCACAGCCTTCGCCACGGCGTTTGCAATCCAGTCGATAATTGCTTTTTTCGTATCATCATCATTCCACGTGCCGCTTTCCGCAAAGGAACCATTGAATTTATCCATACGTTCCGTAAGCGTTTTCACATCGGCATCGCCTTGCATCAGCACGCTTATAGCAAGGAGAGTCGCATCGGCATCGCTTGTTCCAAAAATATCCAAATCTTCAAATTCGGCCGATTCACCAGCCATCCCGAATGCGGCAAGCACTTCCCTTTCAGCCAAATCCTTCGCCTCGTCAAAACTCTTGCCCTTTTCAGTCACATAGTACATCACGCGTTCGTATTCCAAGTTCGTAAGCAAGTTGACATTCACATGCGTACGGTCCTTGAGATTCGTCAACGCACGGAGCGTCAATTTGTCAGAGACCTTTTTCCCGGTCATTTCGCTACGGTATTCGCCCGTTACTTCAACAACAGCGCAAGTCGTTGACAAGTTCACTTTTTCAACAACAAATTCACCCATGTTGTTTTTGACTTCCCCCTCAAAAACCTCGTCCGTGAATTTCATTGTCTTGCAGTTGATTCCCTGCACCGTCACCGCAGAGCCCTTCACGAACGGGCCCTTTTGGGAAACGCCAGCAATATCCAAGTTCTTGATGGCGTAAAGGCCTTCGCTCTGTTCGTCCGTACCGGCCGTCTTATCACCAGAACAAGCCCAAAAAGACGTCCCAAATACAAGAGCCGCCAAAAGATTCCATTTCGTCATTGTTTTAGTGAGCATAATTCTAGTCACTCCCCTTTATTTTTTGATAACACATTCATATCGCCATATTCAATCTTTTCCGTCAGCGGGAAAAGCTGCATGTTCAAGCGGCAAACTTTTTCAATGTTCTTATCGGCAGAGACAATCGACACAATGCGCTTGCGGCACTCCGCCAATTCTTCCACCACCTTCTTGTAGCTTTCGGCGGTCATGCCCATCGTGATGCCGCTAAAGTGGCGTTCCGAAATAGGCAATTTATCCAAAGCGTCAAGCGCAAACTCGCCCATCTGGCGCAACAGCGAATGCACCGCCACGGCCACCACATTCAAATTTCCCGTCGAAAGCGAAGTACTCGTCTGATGATAATTCCCTTTGATATCGCGAGTCAAAAGCCCAGCCTTGAGCAAAAAGCGCAAGCTATCACTGACATCCGCAGCAGAAATCGCAGGCTTGCACATTTTGGCAATTTCGTTCGGCTTTGCGCCCGGCATAGCCACAGCCAATTCACGAACAACAGAATGCTTCCAAGTCTCGTAGTAAGTGTACATCTCGCTGCCGAGAATTTTCACGCGATTCGCTTCACCAAGCGCCTGCATTTCCTCAAAGCACTTCTTCTTTTCCTGTTCCGTCTTTGCTCCCTCATAACGTACCAGCAAAACGAAGTAATCCAATTCATAGCCAAGTAAGCCCATTGCAAGTGCAGTCTTTTTCGCTCCTTCTTCGCGAAGACGCGTCTTGCCATCACATACAAGTTTCAGGTACGAACCCGACGCAAATCCAGCCACCTTCGCAAATTCTCGCCACGTAAACGCAGAACAACGCTTGCGTTCCTTGTAGTAGTCGAGAATATACTCGCGATAGTTTTTGTATTCTGTAACCGTTTTCATGATATTAAAAATAGAAACACTGGATTAAGCATGCAATAGCATTTAATATTTTTTCAAAAACAAAAATGGCGATTTTAAGCATATTTCAGCACTTTTCAAAAGTGATTAAAGAAAATTCAAAAACATAAAACAAAAATTGAATTCTATAGAACAAAAAAAATCCCCCGGCAAAAGCCGAGGGAATTTAAAGGCGATCCCGGAACGGAGTCCGGGATGACACTGTAAGCAAACGACTTACGAAAGACGGCTGATCATATAACCAGCGCAAACTGCCGTACCAATCACGCCGGACACGTTCGGGCCCATAGCGTGCATGAGGAGGAAGTTCTGCGGGTCATACTTGGCACCTTCAACCTGAGAAACACGGGCAGCCATCGGCACAGCGGAAACGCCTGCGGAACCGATAAGCGGGTTCACCGGGTTCTTCGGAGAGCACTTGTTCATGATCTTTGCGAGGAGCAAACCGCCGAAAGTGGAGAAGCCAAAGGCAACCACACCCATAGCGATGATCATGAGAGTCTGCGGCTTGAGGAAGATGTCTGCAGACATCGTGAGACCCACGGACGTGCCGAGGAAGATCGTCACAATGTTCATGAGTTCGTTCGAAGAAGTCTTCACGAGGCGTTCAACGACACCAGCTTCCTTGAAGATGTTGCCCATCATAAGCATGATGATAAGGGCAGAGGCATCCGGCACGACGAGCACGCAAACGATCATCACCATCACGGCAAACACGATGCGTTCGGCCTTGGAAACCTGGCGGAGAGCCTTCATGCGAATCTTGCGTTCAGCGTCGTTCGTCATAGCGCGCATAATAGGCGGCTGGATGAGCGGCACGAGAGCCATGTAGGTGTAAGCAGCAACGGCGATGGGGCCGATGAGGTGCTTAGCAAGCTTGTTCGCAGTGAAGATGGACGTCGGACCGTCAGCACCACCGATGATACCGATGGAAGCTGCTTCACCGAGCGTAAAGCCACCGAGAGCGACAGCTGCAAACATGGTCATGAACACGCCAAACTGCGCGCCACCACCGAGGATGAGCGTACGCGGATTAGCGATAAGCGGTCCAAAGTCCGTCATGGCACCCACGCCCAAGAAGATGATGGGCGGGAAGAGTTCCAGATGGATACCCTGGCTGATGTAGTAGTAGAGACCGCCAGTCGGGCTGAACATACCTTCGATGCTCCAGCCACCGTCGTAGAACGCGACGGACGGGATGTTCACCGCAAGTGCACCGATAGCAATCGGCAAGAGCAGAAGCGGTTCGTATTTTTTGACAATCGCAAGGAACATCAACACGAAGCTCACGATCCACATGATTACCATCGGAACGGTAATCTGCGCGAATCCAGTGCTCGAGGCGAAGTCCGCGACTGAGTTAATAATTCCACTCATTGACTTTTACCTCATTAGGCAATGGTCATCAAGACCTGGCCATCAGTAACAGTGTCGGTTTCCTTGACGGAGATAGAAGTGACCTTGCCTGCGCACGGAGCGACGACCGGGTTTTCCATCTTGAGGGCTTCGATAACAGCCACTTCCTGGTTGGCAGCAACAGTGTCACCAACGTTAACCTTGAGCTTGAACACAGAGCCAGCGAGCGGGCTCTTGACTTCGGTGCCACCAGCGACGGCCGGAGCCGGAGCAGCAGCAGGAGCCGGTGCCGGAGCGGCAACCGGAGCAGCAGGAGCTGCAGAAACGGCGGAATCAAGAACTTCTACTTCGACGTCGTAGGTCTTGCCTTCGAAACTGATACGGACTGTTTTCTTCATTTTTATTTTTCCTGGCTTAAAAGCCTGTTAAGTTTTAAAAGTTGAACCTTACTTGACGATCGTCCAAGCAGGGGAGTTAATGTTTCTGTAAGCGGTCACGCGGCAGGGCTGACCAAGAGCCTGCGTTGCAGCAGCGGTAGCAATCACGAGGAACTGTTCGTTTGTAAGTCCCGGATGTTCTTCGAGAGCGGCGACAGCGGCAATGCCGAGGAACGCCTGGAGTTGCTTGTTGGTGAATCCCGGATGGATGCTCTTTGCATTCGGATCCCAGTCGCAGTGTGCCGGAGCACGAACCGCAGGAGCCGGAGCGGCAGCAGCTGCGGCCGGAGCAGCCTTCTTAGCAGGAGCCGGAGCCTTGACCTTGTCCAAGCCGAGCTTCTTCATGATTGCGCTCATGATAGTGCAGAGGACGAGGAGGCCAATGATCACAGACATCACGACGATGAGGCCTGTTGCCTGGAATTCGACGAGCTTGCCAAGGGTGAACTTCTGGACTTCACCATGGCACTTGCCACCTTCCATCTTGCCTTGGCAGTATTCGCTACCGAGCTTAGCCTTAGCAATCGGGAGCACGGCAGTACCGTTGGCATTTTCGACGGAATCGCGAATATCGCGGGCGCGAACGGACTGTTCGTATGTCTTATAAAGAATGGAATAGCCACCACCGTGAGTTTCCACAATCTGGAAAACAGTAGATTCATCCATCCACTTGAGCTGTTCCTTGAGCGGGGCAGCAATGGAGTCCGGCATCAGAGCAATCTGCTCGTCAAAACGGCCAACCTTTGCAGCCTTGGAAGCAGCAGGTTGAGCTACGATTTCAGACGCAAAGGCAGCGGAAACCGTTGTCACTGCGGCAAAGACCATAGCTTTCTTTAGTGTATCATTCATATCGGAATGCGTCCATGTTTAATTAAGTGAACTGTTTGATAAAAATCAACGCGCGTGAATATAGCAATTTTGACGAAATTACATCGTCATTGTGCCAGAAGGAAGGCCCTTCACAGGCACATAGCGAAGCGTTCCGTCAACACCCATGATAATTGCCACACCGGCAAGGTAATTGATCCACTGTTTCGTGTCGAAATAGCGCAAATTCACCTTTCCCTCTGTGCAGAACGCTGTCAGCGGAACCACGAGCATATCATGAGAAATCCAGACCGCCATTTTAGAAACCTTTTCAAAACGCGGCACCACCACTTCGGTCATAAATTCTTCGCCACGAGACTTCAGCGGATAGTACGCATCGCTATAATTTCCTTTGTATGCATATTCCGAAGTCACGACCCAACCGCCGCCATTGCTGTTCTTGTAATTTTCAAACTTGTCATTGTCCTTTACGAACCATTCGCCGTCCAGCTGCGGAATCGTATCGTTCCCCATTTCAGTAATTCCGGCACCCAGAGCCACGTTTTCGCAAGTCTCGTAGCTGCGCGTGTAAGTCGAGTTTGCAAAGTAAATATTTTCACCCTTGAACTTTTCGCCCACGGTTTGCGATTGTTTCTTTCCGTTACTCGTCAGGTGACCATTCTTACCAGTATCATCTGAACGCTCCGCATGGCGCAAAATAAAGATGACTTTTTCACCGGCGGCAACGGTCTTCAAAACATCGCCAACATCTTCAAATTCAAGAATCTCGCCCGGCTCGGGTTCACGCCAGGTCTTTTTACTCTGGTCATAAATGTAGGACTTGTCCTGATTGATTTTTCCGCTCTTAATTTGCCCATCATAATCACCAGCACCCAAGCCATACGTATCTTTTTCAAGGTCTGTCGCCACGCGCCAATTCTTAGTCGTCCTGTCGCAAATAAAACGGATCTTCGGGCCATCTGGTTGTTCGTAATAAGAGACAAAATATTCGCTCTGGCTGTTACCCACATGCTTTACCTGACCTGCAGTCATCGTGCCGCAAGATTCAAAGCCGTGAGTTTTCGTCCAGAAATTACGTACATGCTTTTCAAAATCAGGAACGTCACCGAGTCCCCAATATTCCATATTCGTGCGGATTTTTTCAAGGCCACCTTCAGCATCGAGCATCAAAAGTTTATCTGCAAGTTTTGCCTTCGATGAATTGTCGCCCCAGTTGCCATCGCCACGAATGTCATCAGCAATAAAGTCCGCAAACTTAAGCATATCGTTCACAGAGCCATAGCTCTGCATCATCACAGAAACCGCAAGGAGAGCGGCACTGTAATCATCAGAACCGAATAAACTTATATCTTCTGCGGATTTGCTCGACGTCGTAGATGTCTGACCACCACGGTTCCAACCGCCAAAGCCACCATAGCCTCCACCGCCACCAGAGCTACCAAGGCTAATTCCGAAAGACGAAAGCACATCCGTCAACGCACGCCCGCTCTGGCTCCCGATCGGCTGGTTATTGCCAGAATCTTCCACAAGTTTCCTCACACGCGGAGCCGTCATGTGCGTAAGCATGTTCACATTGAACGAATCACGCGAAGACAAGTCAACAACTGCATTGAGCGTCACAAGCGACGAAGAAAGTTCGCCCGTGAGTTCATCCATGTAAAAGCCATTTGCCTCAACGCGCACGTAAGGAGATACAAGATTGACACTCGGGAAATTAAACGAACCGTTCGATGTAACAATGCAGGTTTCGTGCGCACGTTCGGAATCCGCCAAGCGCTTGAGGCTGTCCAATTCGACAATCTTAACCGAAGTTCCATAACGGAAAGGCCCCTTCTCCGCAAAGCCCGAAATAGCAACGCCCGCTCTGCGGAAATCCGTCGCATCATCTCCCATTTCTACAATAGATTCTGCGGGAACAAGAACACCATCGTGACATGTGAAGGTTCCAGTTATCGTCGTATCGTTAATAGGTTTTTGAACGACTGAAGTATCTTTGCCAGAACCTTTGCTAGAACTGGAGTAAAAATGATGGTGACCCCTTTGCGAAGAAGAGCTGTTCAACGAAGAACTGCTCTTATTATCTTTTGGCGGTTTTTCATTCGAGGAGCTACCCTTCGAATCTGAGCTATCGATTTCCGATATAGTCTCGCAATCGTCGCCATCGCACGGAATAGCCCCGTACTTGACGGAATCGCAAGACGACAAAAGAAGCGCCAATATAAATAATATCCAAACCCGCATAAGGTGAATATTAGAAATTTCTAGTCAGCGAACCCAGACTTGAGGCCCCGAATCGCGATATAACGACGGTTTCCGGCCTTGTCAACGATAATTGCGACACCCGCAAGGTAGTTAATCCACTTGCCTCCATCATATTTTCTCAAATTAATCTGCAAATTTGAGCAATAGGCAACCAGCGGAACCATCAACTTATCATGGGAACTCAGGAGCACAAACTTTTCCTTGGTGTACTTCTTCAAAAGAACATCCTCGATGAGTTCCACGGAACGTTCCGCAAGATCATAGTACGCAGCGTCAGCACCCGTCGAGTAAGCACCTGTGTAGGCATACTTGGAAGTTACTTCCCAACCACCGCCACATTCGCTCTTTGCCTTTTCGACAGCTTCACTGTTCTTGGCATACCAGTCATCGTTCAACTGCGGAAGCGTATCGCGCGTGTCGTAAGATTGTCCGCGGCCTTTTGCAATCGACATCACCGTCTGGTGAGCACGCAAGAATTCCGATGCCCCAAGGACAAAGTCTTCCTTGAACTTCGTGAGTCTAGCACCGACTTCTTCGGATTGCTTTTTACCATTGTCCGTAAGCGTTCCACCCTTACTCGTATCGTCACCACGTTCCGCATGGCGCAACACAAAAATTACACGTTCATCATCCTTGACGTTTTCGTAAACATCCTGGATATCGACAAATTCCTTTACATTCGAAGCAAGGACAAAATAACGGTCCTTTTCAATAGCCGTAGACTTGCGCCATTCCTTTTTGGTACCATCATAGGTATAGAACTCGCCCGAGAATGCACCGCGACGCACATCGCCGTCTTCAGCCGTAGCCGTTTCCCCCATGAAGTCCTTCAAGCTATCCGGAATCGACAACCAACCTTTCTGCTCATCGCAAACAAAACGAGCTGTGGACTTCGACACATCATCGTATGTCGCAGCGTAAAATTTGCTGGACTTGTTTTTCACAAAGAAGATTTCGCCCGCATTTTCAGCATCGCATGTGGGGAACTCAAGTTCTGTCAAATAAAAACTCTTGAGGTACGGTTCAAATTCAGCAGCTTTGCCCAATTGCGCCACAAGCGTCTTACGAACGGAGGCATAACCATCCTTCAAGTCGTTCGTCAAAGCCCAGTCTGCAATTGACAAGCGAGCATTAGAGTCATCCCATTTGCCATCTTTTGCAATATCGTCAACAACTTCCTTGAAGAACTTCGCAAAATCATCACTCCCGCCTTGCAACAAGACTGTTGCAGCCAATAGCGCCGCACCCGATTCGCTAATATCAGAAACATGAATCATCTCGCTCACATCGTAATCAAAAGATTCCAGATGGAACATGTTCCATACTTCTTCGGCCGCTTTTTTCTTTGCTTCATCAAAAGAAAGTTTGTTCCCTTTCAAGAGCTCAAGAACTCGATGGGCCTCAAGCGTCGTCAGCATATTCAAGTTGAAAATTTCACCGGAAGTCACATCACCCAACGTCATAAACGAAAGACTTGCGTACTTGCCATCTGCAACTTTTTTGATGGAGCCATCAACGGTGAACTTTACATAAGGCTGTGTCAAATTAATTTTATTTATTTCGTACGCACCATTTTTAGCAACATTACTCACATAGAATGTTTTTGTTTCTTTATACGCAGAGTCAGCATCTAGCTGCACCATGCCTATTTTTGCATCCATCACGAAATAGTCCAGGGCTATCATCCCCGAAACAGTTCCATCGACAAAGACATAGACGACATCCAAACCGTCTTCTGTCGGAGGCAACTCGATTGTTATAGCACTAGAAGACGAGACCTTCCCTTTATTAACGCTACTCGATGATTTATTTTGCGAAACAACTCTTGAAGAAGAGCTATCTTCTTTTTTGCTAGACAGCTCGCTTGTTTTGTCGTCAAAGTGGCTAACAGGGTCATCACCGCATGCCGCTAAAAGCGATGCGCATAAAACAAAAAGTAAAATATGGGTGCATAAAGCACGGCCCTGAAAAACTTTCCGAGAAAAAATTCTCATAGAAAAGCCCTCTCCTATTCAAGTTCTTTGCCATTTAAACACCCCATAATAAAATTATAATTTTTACAAAAAAATAGCAACAACAAAAAACGAACAAAGCACCTTAAATAAGGTGCTTCGCAAATAGAACACAGCGTTTCGCTAAAGCATCTTACCCGTTTCAAGGAAACGGGTGTGCATTTCAAAGGCGCGTGAAAGCGCAAGCGGCAGATGGATACCCTTCGCATGCTTGATGCCATATTCCAAGACATCCGTAAGCTCAGCACGATAATCGGGATGGGCACAGTTCTTGATAATCAAGCGGGCACGTTCTTCTACCGGCAAACCGCGAAGGTCCGCAAGTCCCTGTTCCGTCACAAAAATCTGCGTATCGTGATCGGTATGGTCAACATGGCTCACGTAAGGCACAACGCTCGAAATCGCGCCACCCTTTGCAACAGACGGTGTCAAGAAAAATCCGAGAGCGCAATGGCGAGCAAAATCGGCAGAACCGCCAATACCATTCATCATGGCAGAACCGCAAACAAGCGAACTGTTCACATTACCAAAGATATCGACTTCAAGCGCCGTATTCATGGAAATCACGCCAAGGCGACGGATTACGTCGGGACTGTTGCTCACTTCTTGCTGACGGATAACAAAATGCTTTTTCCATTCGGCGCTATTTTCAACAAATTCTTTCTGGGCAGCCTGTGAAAGCGTAAGTGCCGTACCCGATGCAATTCCTAGTTTCCCTTTCTTGAGAAGCGGAAGAACAGCCTCCTGAATAACTTCGGTATAAAGATCAATTTGTCCCAAACGTTCATCATCGGCCATAGCGCAAAGCACAGCATTCGCGACCTTGCCTACACCGCTCTGGTAAGCAAGTCCCTTAGGGAGCCTGCCATGGGATTCTTCAAAGCGGATAAAGTCCAAGATGCGTTCACCGATGTTCTTCGAAATCTCATCCGGTTCTACAAACGGAGTCACTTCATCATATGCTTCGTTTTCGACAATAGCAATGACCTTATTCGGATCAATCTGTACAAATTCACCACCTACGCGGTCACCGGCACTGTAAATTGCAAGTGGTTTTGCATGTGGCGGAAGTTCCGGGAGGGCGTTATCGTGCATACCGATGCAGCTATCGCCCAAACGCGTATTCAATTCCAAGATAATCTTCGGCGCCATTTCCAAATAGCAAACGGAGTTTCCGCCCGAAGTCGAGAGACAAACACGACCATCTGGGAAAATTGCAGAGACCTCGACAATCGCAACCGTAGGTGCAGGGACAGCACCAGTACGCACAAGATAACCCATCTTGCCTAAGTGAGCGTCAATGTAGCGAATACTGCCGTCGTTAATAGCCTTGCGCAAGCTCGGATTAGACTGGTACGGCATACGGAGGTTTAACGCATTGGCACGAGCAAGCGCACCGTCACAGGAATCGCCCGTCGAGGCGCCCGCAAAAAGCGTTACTTTAAATTCTTCGCCCGATTCATGGAGTTTATCTGCACGAGCTGCAATTGCCAAGGGCACGGCTTTCGGGTATCCAGCCAAAGTAAATCCCGAAACGCCCAAAACATCACCATTACGAATCATTTCTGCAGCGTCTGCGGCGCTGCATTTCTTAGTTGTAATCCAGGTCATGCCGCAAAAATAGTATTTTTACCGCCGTGAAACACTTTATCAAATACAACGCCATCGGCGTAATGAACACATTAATTACGCTTGTAACTTTCTGGATTCTCCACGAAAACCTGAACTGGGACTATAGACTCGCAAATTTTCTCGGTTTCGTTGTTGGAGGCCTCAACAGCTACATCATGAACCGCATCTGGAACTTCAAGAGCACGAACAAAAAACGCACAGAAGTCATCCGATTCATTATCGTTTTCCTCTGCTCGTACGGAGTTAATTACCTTGTACTTAAAGGAGCAACGCACGTACTTACAACAGCTTCTTGGTGCGCAAGCTTTACCGAATTCATCTCTCAGTTCATGAAGCCGACCACGTTCGCAAACCTCATCGCAAACGTAGTATACGTGCTCGTAAGCTTTACGCTCTATAAGAAATGGGTGTTTAAGACAAATGCGTAAGGCGAGCGAAGCAGGATTGCTTGCAAGCCTAGTTCCGAGCCGAGCATTTAACGCCGTTGGCGTTCGTGGCTGCGGTTATGCCATATCTGAATACAAGTATTCAGTTGCGTCATAACCTTGCACACTATTGGCACTTGAACGAAGTGAACATACAACTAGGCTATTGCTGTAGGCAATATTAGCGGTTAGAAATTATAAAGGCGCACGGGTCAACTAACCGTGCGCCTTTATACTATCAGCGTTATTGCTCTGCATTAGGAACTGCGCAGTGTATTACGACATTGCGCAGTACGTTCATTGCGATTAACTCCATTCATCATATACAAAAAGGGCGTCCTTGCGGACGCCCCTTTTTAGTTCTCAGTTATGATCGAAGATTACTTTTCGAACGGAACGAGTTCAACACGGCGGTTGAGCTTGCGGCCCTTCTTCGTCTTGTTATCTGCGATCGGCTTGTCAGAACCGTAACCAACAGCGCGGAGACGTTCGCTGTCAATGCCCTTCTTGACGAGGTACTTGACAACAGCCTGAGCACGCTTTTCAGACATAACCTTGTTCTTTTCTTCAGAACCAGTGTCATCGGTGTGACCCTGGACTTCGAGGTTGACAGCCGGGAGCTTCTTGAGCAACTTAGCGATATTGTTCAAGGTCTTGTTGCTGCTTGCAGTGAGCTTAGCAGAACCGGTCTTGAACTGGATACCCTTCTTGAGCTTGTCGAGGTCCTGGTTCTTGTTCGGGCAGCCGTTCTTATCAACTGCAACGCCAACGAGGGTGTTCGGGCACTTGTCGAGGTGATCGGCAACGCCATCCTTGTCGGAGTCAACCGGGCAACCAACTTCGTCAACAGAGACGCCAGCCGGAGTATTCGGGCACTTGTCGAGAGCGTCAACAATACCGTCCTTATCGCCATCCGGGCTGCAACCATCAGCGTTAACCGGGAGACCAGCCGGAGTGCTCGGGCACTTGTCGAGGTAGTCAGCAACGCCATCGTTGTCAGAGTCAACCGGGCAGCCCTTGCCGTCAACAGCAATGCCAGACTGAGTATTCGGGCACTGGTCGAGGTAGTCAGCAACGCCGTCCTTATCAGAGTCGATCGGGCAGCCAGCAGCGTCGATAGTAGCACCAGAAGCAGTGTTCGGGCACTTGTCGAGGTAGTCAGCAACGCCGTCCTTATCAGAGTCAACCGGGCAGCCAGCAGCGTCAACAACTACGCCAGCCGGAGTTTCAGCGCACTGGTCGATGCCATCAGCAACACCGTCATTGTCGGAGTCAACCGGGCAGCCAGCAGCGTCAACAACAGCACCAGCCGGAGTTTCAGCGCACTGGTCGAGACCATCAAACACGCCATCGTTGTCACCGTCAACCGGGCAACCGTTAGCGTCAACAACAGCACCAGCCGGAGTGCCTGCGCACTGGTCGATGTTGTTTGCTACGCCATCATTGTCTTCATCAGCACCGCGGACGTTACCGAAGCGCCAGACGAGAGAAGCAGTACCTGCATAACGCGGAGTCGGGGTATAGCCGTACTGAACCTTCTTGCCATTCTTGTCAGTGTAGTAGAGCTGGTATTCAGCAGCATCCTTCATTTCGTCCTTATACTTCCAAGTGAAGTTGGAGAGAGCGCGGATGCCCACATCGAGACCGAGAGCGATGTCGATGTTTGCCGGGAGGTGGAAACGGAGACCCGGGGTAAGAGTGAACGGATCGTAACCCGGTTCACGATGATATGTACCCTTTTCTACACGGAATTCACCGTTAGCTTCAACGAAGATGTCCATCCAATCGGTCGGGAGGACGTTGATGCCACCACCATAGACCAAGGTGTTAGAACCCTTCGTCACGGTGCCGACGAAACCGACGTTACCGTTGAAACGGAGCGGAGCGCCAACCTTCTGGAGGTCGAGAGTGAGGATCAATTCACCGCCGAAAGCCATGTTGCGGAGGCCGTACGGATGGGTTTCACCACCGTTGGCATGCAAGAACCAAGCATGACGCGGACGAACACCGACGGCCTTGTCGCCAGTCGGGAAGTAGAACTGAGCAGCAATGGCAGCATTGAACATGCCATCGGTCATTTCATCGAACGGAAGCTTTGCCTTGGCCCAGAGTTCGAGGTCACCACGGCTAGCCTTCCACATGTCACCTTCGTCGTTCAAACGAGAGTTAGCATGATCGTAGTAAAGCGGAAGAGCAAGACCTACGTCAATGAAGTCCGTAACACCAGCAGCAAAGTTGATATTTGCAGTGACGCTACCAGCATTTTCGTAGAACGAGCCAGTCTTACCACCCTTAGTATACTGGCCACCGCGAGAGAGGGACCAAGCATCATAAGAAACCTGACCACCGAATCCGGCAGCAAAGCCACCTTCACCGAGGGTATTAGCGGTTTTCTGGTTGAGACCATCGGCTCCGCCCATCAGGCCAGACTGCGCAAAAGCGAAGCTACCGGCCAAGAGAGACATTGCGACTATTTTTTTCATCTATTCTCCTTGTTATTGGTTAATATTCTTGTGACAGCCATAATAGCCAAAAGTGCTACCATAGCCAGTCCCCGCAAAACATCCGCACATGTTGAAGGCAACGGCCTTCTGCAAAGGTGCTTCCGTGCTGCGGTCAAAAGTATTCAAGGCATCTTGGATGCTTTCAGTTGTTTGAGTTGTGTGATTCGAAACACACACCAAGTTCTTCAAAAAGCTTACAAATGCAGTGCTCAAATTAGCAATATCATTAAATAAACAGGTCAGACCATCGGTGGCAGTCAACAAGGAAATGAGCAAGAAATGAAACTTGCTTTTTAGATACAACAGTATCTCAAGAATGTCGATTTCGCCATCGGCAGACGTATTCGAAGCATTTTGAGTCATTTTCTTGTTCATCTAAAAAAATCTCCAAGGACACAGAACCAACCACCGAGCGTGGTCCAATTCGGAATATAAAATAAAAAAAATTTTATTGTTTATACATTGAAACATAATATTCATGTAATTTTTTGGTGTATTTAGAGTGGATAGCCTACCAAATCAACCAAATTACGCTTTCTTTCCGTGTAAAAGCAACCCAATCAAGGGGTTAAGGCATCCAAAGAGACAAGAAAAAGGTCCTTATGCAAACCGTACAACCAATACTTTCCGTTCAAAACTTACGTCGCGACTTTAAGATGGGCGATGAAATAGTACACGCCTTACGCGGTGTGAGCTTCGACATATTCCCCGGCGAATTTGTAACGATCATGGGCACATCCGGCTCCGGCAAGTCCACCATGCTGAACATTCTAGGGTGCATGGATCGACCGACTTCCGGCCACTATATATTAGATGGTCAACATACAGAAACTTTAAAACGAGATGCGCTCGCCCGCATCCGCAGCCAGAAGCTCGGGTTCGTTTTCCAAAGCTACAACTTGCTCAGCCGTACGACCGCTATCGAGAATGTGGAACTTCCACTATTATATAACTCGAAAGTTTCTGCCGAGGAACGTCACCACCGCGCCATCGAAGCTCTCAAGATGGTCGGGCTCGAAAGCCGCATGAATCACTTGCCAAACCAGCTCTCAGGCGGCCAGCAGCAACGCGTCGCCATTGCTCGCGCGCTCGTAAACGACCCGGTGATTATCTTGGCCGACGAAGCGACCGGCAATCTCGACACACGCACCAGTTACGAAATCATGATGATATTCCAGGAGCTACACCGGCAGGGCAAGACCATTGCCTTCGTCACACACGAACCGGACATAGCGACGTTCAGCGGCAGAACTATCACACTTCGCGATGGTTTACTGAAAAAAGATGTCATCAATGAAAAAGTGCAAGACGCCAAAGCCGCATTCGAAGCACTGCCACCACCAGAAACTTTTGAAGACGATGATGAAGGAGAAGTGGAATGAATCCGTTTACATTAGCTAAGATCGCACTCCGCGCATTGTTCCGCAATCGCATGCGCACATTTCTTTCTGTACTCGGTATCGTCATCGGTGTTGCAGCCGTCATCACCATGGTCGCCATGGGCGAAGGCTCCAAAAAATCCATCAAGGAACAGATGACCGCGATGGGCACAAACGCTATCACTATCATGCCGAACCAAAGCCGTCGAGGCGGCGTGCAGACCGAATCTTCCGAATCGCTTGAAGAAGAAGATGTCATCGCCATCCGTGAAAACGCGACCTACATCAACGGCGTTTCTCCCATGGTTACCATTGGCGGGCAAGCCATTGTCGGGAACAACAACTCTCCCACCACACTTTCTGGCGTTTCTGCAGACTACCTCAAAATCCGCAACTACGAAATAGAAGACGGCGTGATGTTTGACGACGAAGCAGACCGCATGGCAAAAGTCTGCGTCATCGGACAGACCGTAGTGAAGAACCTCTTTGCAGATGAAAACCCCATCGGAAAAACGATTCGCTATAAGAGCATCCCGCTAAAAGTCATCGGAACGCTCAAAGCAAAAGGCTCCGGTGATTTCGGGCAAGACCAGGACGACGTGATATTCACTCCATACCAGACTGTAATGAGGCGTTTTTCTGCAACAACGAACATCCGTCAGATATATGCAAATTCTATAGGCGAAGGCTATGCCCAAAAGGCAACCGAAGAAATCATGAACATCTTGAAAGAACGCCGCAACTGGACAAAACCGACTGATCCGTTCCGAGTATTTACACAAGAAGAAATGATCCAAATGGTCACAAGCACCTCCGATATGCTTTCGCTCGTGCTCACCGCCATTGCGGGAATTAGTTTGTTTGTTGGCGGTATTGGTATCATGAACATCATGTACGTATCTGTCACCGAACGTACCAAGGAAATCGGACTCCGCATGGCTATCGGCGCACGCGGTCGCGACATTCTTTTACAGTTTTTGTTCGAATCTGTCATCATCAGTCTGTTGGGCGGAGCTATCGGAATTGCACTCGGCATTGCCGCTTCAGAAACTGTAAAGCTCGCCATGAACTGGCCCATGAGCGTTTCCATGACTAGCGTTGTCGTAAGCTTTGGCGTGTGCTTTGCAACAGGCGTATTCTTCGGATGGTACCCGGCACGCAAGGCAAGCAGGCTTGACCCGATTGAAGCATTGAGATTCGAATAACAACAGACTAACAAATACTTTGGCTGCAATGCCATACACAATTCCCGCGAAAGCGGGAATTTTTGTATTATTAAGTTATTGTGACAAGGAGGAAATATGATTCACAACAAAAAAGCTAGGTTACTAGCATCCTTTACAACATTGGGAGCCATTTCCGTTTCTGCCGCTTTTGCAGCAACATCCCCATACGACTTGATTAGGCCCACATGGCCGTTAAGCTGGGATGCGAAGGTATTCGAAAAATTCGATACTACAGTCACCAAGAAAACCGGAATGCTCCCCAAAGCAACAACTCCCGAGAGTTTCAAAGCCGGCGAGCTCATACCCGACACATTGGACCAGGCCTATTTCGATGCCATCAACACCAAGATTTCGCCTATCCGCGTGAACCAGGCAGGTTACCTTGAAAGCGACAACGAACGACAGTTCTACTTTGTCGGTTCCTCCGCCGAGGAATTCGAAGTCGTCGATGCCTACGGTAAATCGCTCAGCAAAAGGGTGACTGGGACATTCACCAAAAGCGAAGCCGAAACAGAAAGCAACTGGACAATTGTCGCGGGCACAAGCGCAACCACCCCCGACCAACAACGCTACAAGGTGGAACTCACAGGACCTTCTGGCAAAATCTTTATCGGAAAAATTCCGCAAACAGTCCCTACCAACAAGCGACTCAGAATCAAAGTCGGCAATGAAATTTCAAGCACGTTCATTGTAAGCGACAATGTTTATTCCATGGCCAAAGATGCAAGCCTCAAATTCTTCGGCATCCAGCGTAGCGGCAATTCTGAGTCTTGGTTCCATGGCCCGAGCCACATGAAAGACGGCGGTGGCGCCATCGTGACAAACGCAGATGAAGCCGGCGGGACATTCGACGAATCGCGTGCAGGGTCTCTTGCAGGCGGTTGGTATGACTGCGGCGATTACCTCAAGGAATCGCAAACACAGGCATTTGCCTTTATGGCCTTGGCCGTAATGTCAGCCACTAACCCATCAAAGGATGTTGACCATTACGCTTACAACCAAGCTGATTTTGTAAACACCGATAAAGTGCCCGACGTATTACGCGAAGCAAAGCATGGTGCAGACTTTTTCTTGAAAGCTTACAATTTTGCCAAGGGCGTTATCGATGACATGCCCGTTTCCGTTGGCAATTTTGGCAGCGACCACGCTTTATGGACGCGCCCGGAAGCCCAAGATTATTTACCCACCGACAACTCTTCTATAGCAACAGACCGAGGCGGTCCAGCCTCTAGAACGGTCCGCCTTGGAGAACTCGGATCCAACATCGCAGGCGAAATCGCGGCAGGCCTTGCCATCTTGAGCAAGGATTACGCAAAATACGACAAGAAATTTGCGGACAGTTGCTTGACAGTTGCCGAAAAGATGTACGACTTTGCTAAGGCTCTTGCTCAAGGCAAATCGAGCTACGACGGCGACAAAAAGTTCAAGAACAACAAGAAAGCCACAGACTGGGGCTCTCTCGCCTACATCGGCAATAACGAATTCTATGACGACATGGCACTCGCCTCGGTAGCGCTCCTGTACGCCACCAGCAAAAAACAATATGCCGATGACATGTTCCGCACCAAGAGTCTTGTGCCCGGCCAGCAATATGGCAACGGAGCAGGTTTCTTTGAAGGTGGATGGTTCGTCACAGACAACAAGGCTTTCCTGAAAAACACGAAGAACACTAGCTGGGCCAATTCATACACTTACGCCCTATACGCTTTGTACAAATTTATTCTTGCTGACAAGACCAAGGCCACAACCGAATACGGACTTACCGAAGACGAACGACTCGCCGCTATCGAAGATTGCCTTGCGAACATGATTGCAAACCTAGGCGATATAGGCAATAATAATGGTGGTTCAGTAACACTCCCTGCTGGAGATATCAGCTTCAAGCAAAACAAGGTCTCATACGATCCCATTTGGTACAACATGATGACGGACCAGCTTTGGAATTTCAACCGCTATCAAATGGGCAATGTTTTCGAAGTGCTGGCATACTCCGATGTAGCAGCCGATATCGAAAAGCAAGGCATCACATTCCCCAAGATGGCTCAGACCGATTTAAAAGCTAACGAAATGAAGCAACTCGGCATCAACCAGCTGAATTACATGCTCGGCATGAACCCCTGGGATATTTCCTTTGTATATGGCATTGGCGACAAAAACGACGCCCACCCCCACCACAGGGCATCAAACCCCGAAGGAAGAAACACCCCGGGCATCAGCTACAAATACAATTGCCCGGTCGGAGCACTTTTCGGAGGCCCCACCCCCACTGAAAAAAATACCTGGGAGCCCAACGGAATGAGCTGGGAATACTATTTCTTCTCAGAAACTTGCCTTGACGCCTCTACCGTTCTTTTGTCAGCTCTTACCATCCTTAGCAATGGCGGTGACGACTATTATGAAAAGAAATGCGACAACTGCAAAACTGAAGCGACTCCAGCTTTAGAAGGAGCATACGCAACAGCATACCATTACACATGGAAAGAGGCCGACAACTTCAGCATCCGCATTGTCAACGAATCCCTTGAAAAACTGGATAGCATTACCGCGTATATATACTTCGATGCAACCGAAGACGATATAGAATCTTGCGGCCTTATGTTCGATATCGATATATGCACACTATATGATATTGCAGGATTCTCACAAATGTGCGCAACCAAGAGCAGCGAATTCCGCAATTATTTTAAAGAAAACGGCCCACAAAAAGTGGAAGGAACGGAAAACAAGGACAAGAAAACATACACATGGGCGCAAGCAATTCCTGTAGGATCTATTAACATCGGCAATAAAATCAGATTAGACGTTACAACTTCTTCGGGAATGAAATCTGGAGGAAAATGCGAAACACTAGCCCAGCCCGCCAAAACCAAGATTACCGACGGTTGGAGCTTCGCAAGCCACGCCGAGACCAAGGATGCTCCCGCATACGACGGTGCCCCCGACTGGGAAAAGGACTACGGCGATATCCAAGATGCCCCGAAAGATCCTTACATCGTCATTCGCGACAAGGGAAAACTCCTGTGGGGCTACGGCCCGGGCAAAACCACCAGCGACCGCGTTGGCTTCGTGAACGTTGCTAAAGTCAGCAAAGCCCGCATGCTGTTGAGCGACAACAGTCTCTTTGTCTTAGCGACCGCGCAAGGAACAAAGACCTTGAAGATCTTCGACATGCTCGGAAACCAGCTGTTGGAGAAATCCTTCGATGGCACTCGCGCAGAAGTAAACCTCGCAAATATCCCGCACCGCGGAACACTAGTTGCAAGAGTCATGCAAAACAACAAGGCCCTCTCGACAAAAGCGTTTAAAGTTCGATAAGCCTTTTACATATTTCGTATAGAAGCCGACTCGCCAGTCGGCTTTTTTTCATTTTTTCTTGTCACATTCCCTATTCAGAAGCTATTTTAAAGTCATGAATTTTCTTGAATTTTTACAGCCGATGCCGGTCGTGGGCATTCTCCGCGACATTCCTCAAGGCGCCGAAGAAGCGTGCGTGAACGCGTCTGCCAAATGCGGACTCAAGGCAATTGAAGTAACGATGAACACCGCTGCCGCAACTGAAATTATCGCAAAGCTTAAATCCTACGCCAAGCCTCTTGGCATTAAGGTGGGTGCAGGCACAGTACGTCACGGAAGCGATGTGGAAAAAGCAATTTCTGCAGGTGCCGAATTCATCGTCACACCGAACACGCGTCACGAAGTTATTCGACTTTCGAACACCGCAGGCATTCCGATTATCCCGGGCGCACTCACCCCGACCGAAGTACAGAAGGCTTACGATCTCGGTGCAACCGCTATCAAGATTTTCCCTGTGAATTGCGTTGGCGGTCCGGAATACATCAAGGCATTGCGCGGCCCGTTCCGCGACATTCCTTTAATGGCATGCGGCGGAGTGAATGCCGAGAACGCCGCAAGCTACTTGAAGGCTAGCGCGAATCTTCTTTCGTTCGGCGGAAGCATCTTCAATGCAGAACTGATGAAAGCAGGCAACTGGGCAACCATCGAAGCAAGGATGCAGAAGCTGTTGGATGCAGTCAAGGCTGCGATTGCGTAACAGTCCGGTATAACAATTGCGAAAAAGCCGCGGAAAATTCCGCGGCTTCTCTTTTAATTCCAAGAAATAATGGATCCTATCGCCTTCGGCTTCAGGATGACACAATCCTAACTACGTTCCGCACGCATCTTGCGTTTGCACTCGTACATGGATGCATCCGCACTGCGAAGCATTTCGTCCATGTCCTTATAGTCTTCAGCAGAACTTGCAATGCCATACGCAAAGGCAACCGTCTGGTCCACAATCGTAAGCGACTTTACAGATTCCTGCATTCTTTCGGCACAGACAAAAGCACCCTTCACATCTGTATCCGGGCAAATGACTAAGAATTCGTCACCGCCCATGCGGAACAGCATATCCGATTCACGGAGCAACTTGTTGCACGAAGTCACTACAGAACGGAGAAGCAAATCGCCAGCCAAATGTCCATGCTGGTCGTTAATCTTTTTCAGTCCATTCAAGTCAAAATAAACTATCGAGAAATTCGTTCCGTAACGTTTGCTACGAGCAAACAACTCACGGAGAGAACAAATCGCATGACGGCGGTTGTACGCGCCAGTCAAGTCATCCGTCAAGGAGATTTCGCGCAGGTTGCGTAACGAACGAGCCAAGCGCAAATGCACACCAATTCGAGCAAGCAAAATATCTGGCGCGGCAGACTTACATACAAAGTCCGATGCACCCGATTGGAAACCCTGCGTTACACTTTCTTCATTTTCCTGATTTGTGAGGAATATAACGGGCAAATCGTCCAACGGGAAATGCTTACGGATATTCAAGCAAACATCATAGCCATTCATTTCAGGCATATTGACGTCGAGCAACACTAGCTCTACAGGATTATTGAGCAAATATTCCAAAGCCTCGGCACCGGATTTACAACCGATAACTTCGTAACCTACTCCTTTGAGAACGTCCGAGTCTCTTTTCAACTCAGCATCGTCATCATCGACGATAAGAATCTTTTCCTCTACCATTTTGTCTCCTTACCATCCTAACACTCATTCCGGACTACAAAATAAAATTACTCGAGGTACTCTATCGGCGGATTCGATTCAACAAGCCCCATTTGAGACGCTAATTTGAAAAAAAGAGCTAACGACAGCTTGCGTTCATCCGTAAAATGGTAGTCCAAGACGCTAAAATAGTCTTCGATAAGGGGACGAGGTAAATTTACCGGATATTTTTCAAGCCACAAGTCCAACGCCTGCGATGGATTTTTCCGGAACTCCCGAATACCCGTTTCAAGCCGAGCCATGTAATCGACCAACACCGGTTTCAAACGCGGCTGCAGAGCATCCTTCGAAATCAGCCATGCGCCAAAGACAAAGGGGAGCCCTTGCCACTCTTGCCAAAGAGCACCCAAATCATAGCTGTACGCAAAACGATGGCGTTCATTTTCTTCAAGCGCCAAGTCGCCTATCAAAAGGCATGCATCATCTGTCGCTTCTGCTGCAAATCCCGATACGTATTCAGGCCGCAACCCATACCTATTTTCAAGAAGTATCCTCAATAACGTAACAGACGTTTTGCTCTGCGAAGTCATGCGGATACGCTTACCCGAAAGTTGCTCAATGGGATAACGCGAAAAAAGCTTGACCGACCGCACCTCAAAGGAACAGGACGTACAAAGCGAAGGTGACAGCACAAAGGCGCCCGGTTTTTGAGCAAAGGTAATGGAAGAGGCCGGAGAAAGATGAATAGAGCCATCTTTAAGGCCCGCACAGTGAGCGCTCGGCGGACCATCGACAAAGGCCACCTCGGGAAATTCGTTTTCGCGACCGACAGAATTAAAGAAAAACGGCGCACAGACTAAAAAAGGGATTCGACCAACACAGAGAGTCATGTAAAAAAGTTAAATTTTTGTGTGTGGCTAAATTGTATGCCACGTCAAAAACAATTCGATTAATTCAAAAGTTAATGGCTAAAGAATAATGGCTGTATTTCACGTGAAGAAAACCTCGCTCGGCGAAGACCAGACTAGTCTCGTTTTCAAGGGCAAGATTGTAGAAGGTCCCATCAGCAAGGGCATGACTATTGAAATTCCTGTAACGCAGGAAGCCGTCGTCAAAATGAAGATTTACGACATTGTCCAGTTCGACAAACAAAAGGACGAAGACAAGAAGGTGGGCCTTGTTGTAGATTTTTATAATCTTCCCGACGATATGGAAGTCATCATGGACCTAAACATCGCCGACGAAGATTTGAACATCGTAAACGAATAACCTATTCATTCACCGGCTGCTCCGGCAGCCAAAGTATGGGATACACGCATGAATAAAGAAAGATTGCGCGGAGTGAATTTGGGCGGATGGTTCAGTCAAGTTGACTGCATCGAAGAAAAGGACCCTGTCGGTTTTCCGGGAGTGGTCGGACACATCAAGACGTTCCTAGGAACAAGCGATTTCAAGCGCATCCACGATGCGGGGTTCAACCACGTACGCTTGCCGGTGGACTACTTTAATTTATTTAAAGGAGACGAACTCAAGCCGGACGAAGAAATCTTTGCGCTCTTGGACAAGGCTCTCAAGGACATCCAGGATGCCGACCTCGATGTGATTCTCGATTTGCACAAGTGCCCGGGTCACGACTTCCACCTCGCCAGCAATCACGAACAAGCTTTCTTTGCCGATGCGAACGCCCGCAAGGACACGCGCAAGATTTGGGCATACATGGCAGAACGCTACAGTTCCATGCCGCGCGTGATGATGGAACTTTTGAATGAACCGGCCGCAAGCGATTCCAAGGTTTGGGACAAAGTCAAAGACGAAATCTTCTGGGAAATCCGCAAGCACGCTCCGAAGAACACGATTGTCGTAGGCGCCAACAAATGGAACAGCGCAAGGGAATTTGAATTCTTGACACCGCTCGATGACGACAACGCCATCTACAGTTTCCACACCTACACGCCGGTGACGTTCACACACCAAGGCGCAGCCTGGATTGACGACCCGTTCTTCAATATTGAACGCCCGTGGCCAGGCGACTACGCCGCACCGGAAACAGACGGAAGAACGCGACTCCACGTGGAATACGGCAGATGGGACAAGGCTCAGTTGCAGGCTAGCATCCAGAACGCCCTTGATTTCCGCGCCAAGTACGACTTGCCCGTAAGCTGCAATGAATTCGGCGTTTACGTACAAGTTCCTCGCAAGTATCAACTTGCCTGGATGCGCGACTTCCTTGACATTCTTCGCGATGCCGACGTGGGTTACAGCTACTGGAACTACAAGAACTTGGACTTCGGTCTCGTCTCTAAAGGCGAATCGCTGCACAACAATTTACCGCAGTACAACAATCCCGAACGCCTCGACCGCGAACTCATGGAAATGATCGCGAAAGGGTAACGGCTTCGCCGCAGTAGACAGTAGGAAGTAGGAAGTTACTCTACCGTCATCCTGGAGGGAGCTTCGCGACCGATAGGATCCAGTCAATTTCTGATTTTGCAATGCCCGCCGCAAGCGGGCATTTTTTTGTTTTTTCAACAAATGATTTTTATAAAAACGCAATCATTAAAAATTTTGATTAGATTATAATTGATTTCAAGTCCAAATATTTAAAGGCTAAATATGATATCTTCTCTAATAGCTTTGTTAATAAAGGTTGCAATAGTACTTGTTGTTGTAGTAGTAATTAAGTCTTTGAAATCTTCAAGTTCTGACAATTCTTTAAATAAAAACACTTCTACCATCTCAGACAGAGTAAAAAGCTATGCTCAGGAAAATCAAGAATACTATGAATCTATCGTAAACAGCAGTTCCTTTAATTTCAATGACAGATTCAACATATGCCCAGACAAATCTGATTTAGGAGATTATGGTGAATTTCTAACATTCAAAGAAATTGTTAGATGGTCGAGTTGCCATAGTTATAATTACAAAATTTTAAGAAATATCAATATAGGGACTCATTGCGAAATAGACCTTGTATGGATTCACGAAACAGGGATATATGTTTTCGAAAGCAAAAATATTTCTGGACAAATATACGGAGACGAAAACAGTAACCAATGGTGCAAAATACTTAATAACAGAACAAAAAAACAATTCTACAATCCAATCTTTCAAAACAACGGTCACATTAACGCTCTTAAACGCATATTAGGAAATCATTATTCCTACTGTTCCATAATAGTTTTTAGTGAACGATGTGAATTAAAAGATATTCCCCCTAACACACAATCAAGAATTATTACAAAACGAAATTATTTACAATCAAAACTAACAGAAAGAATCGCAAGAGAACAAAGCAGACTTTCAATTGCGCAAATCGAAGCCCTATATCGAAAGCTTATTCCATACGCATACGCTTCGCAAGACATCAAACAAAAACACTCTGATTACATCAACAAGAAATATGGTTACAAAAATGGCAACGATGATGATGTAGATTTACCTTTCTAAGAATAAATTATTATTTGAGAAAATAAAAGCGTCGGCCAAGGATGGGGAGGGTGCAGGGAGGGGCCCGTGCGGCCTTCGCAACTCCGAGCTGGGGCCCCGCCCGCAAGATTTTCTTTTTGCATTAAAAAGAGCCACTTGGAGCGATAAGCCAAATTTTACATCTCTATGAGAATGCCGGCTTGCAAATACCAGTAGCCTTCACCGGAGTGATTCAAGAATTGATAGCCTGTCGAAAAAATAATGGACGAGTTGTCACCATTCTTAATGTCGAGTCCGCCACCTGCACGCCAAAACATTTGATCGTCCTTGCCGAACAGATAACCAAAATCACCTGTTGCAATAGGCAGCACAGTTCGGCCAATCGGTAAGCGAACCCAAAGACTTCCGGACAACGGCATAAGGCCGACATTATCTAATTCTTGATAGCCAATGCCAACACCAGCAAAAACCATCTGGTCAATCGGATACCACAGATGGCCATAGAAGCTCATGTTGAAATATCCCATGTGGCTCACGCGATTGCAGAAACCGCCCTGCGCATCCAACGTGAAAGCGCTCGCCGGAGTAGCGACAAACGCAAGCGCGAATATAATAGCAGTCAAAAACTTTTTCATATGCCTATACGCTAATATATAAATTCTTTTGCGCTACGAGAAGGAGATTCCCCATCAAGTGGGGAATGACAGTGCGAGAACTACTTCGGATGGAGATTCCCGCTCGGTGGCGGGAATGACAAAGCAAAGACCTAAAACCTAACCCCTATAAATTACTCGTCGCTGCGAGCTTCACGGGCCCAGCCGCCACTGCGTTCACGCTTGAATGCAAGGAAGAATCCCTTAAGCATAGCAAGGTTCATGAGCAAGAAGTAGTAAGCGCTCGGGAGGATTCTCGTCACCGCAACAATCAAGGCAAGCGTCATGCAGCCAAACGAAATCTGGTAGAACAAGCCCTTCGTCAAAAGCAATGCGTTTGCGACATACAAAAGAATCAAGATGTGCGGAGAGAACCAGCGTACAATCTTATGCGAAAAGAACAGGTAAGCAAGCAGCGGACGGAACGGATTCAAAAGCGGCAAGTAAGAGAACAAGTAATTAAAATTAGCGCGACCAATACGAACTTTACGTCTGTATTCACCGCTCGATTCTTTCGAAGTCTGTTCCGTACCAATTGCACTTGCAACAAACGTGCAATAGAATCCCTTTTGCAAAATTTTCGTCGTTACAAAGAAGTCGTCCATGACGCTCTTCTTGACCGGAAGTTCAGTATAAAGATTCTTGCGAATTGCATAAAGAGCGCCGTTGCCTCCAATCAAGCGGTCCAGCACGCCTTCGAACTTCTTGATTTCACTTTCCAAGTCCCAATAAGAACTTTCGCCTTTACCGAGTACGCTTCCGCTCTTGTCCGAAAGAATCAGGTGGCCGCAAGCGCATCCGATTTTCTTGTCCTTGAACGGATCGACAAGCTTACGCACAACATTCGGGAAAAACATCGTATTTGCATCGCAGAACAGCAAGATATCGTTCTTTGCAATTTTCTGCAAGCGGTTCAGCATTGCAGCCTTGCCTGCGTTCTTCGGAGCCTTTACCAAAGTAATTCCCTGGTCGGCATATCGCGCCACAATCTCTGCGGTCTTATCTGCAGAACCGTCATCGCCAATCAAGACTTCCAATTTTTCCTTGGGATAATCAATCTCAAGAATATTGCGAATCTTGCGTTCAATCACGGCTTCTTCGTTATAGGCAGAAATCAAAATCGACACCGATGGAAGTTCGGCACAACCATCCATCGACTTCTTTTTGCGCTTGAAAATTTCACTCACAAACGGGAGCGTCATCGGAAACAGCAAATAGCAATGTACAATCAGGAACAATAAAATCCAGAAAGCAATTTGTGCATAAAAGAGAATGTCTTCACTCATTTCGAAATCCACTCCTTCTCTTTTTCAAGAATCTGGTAAAGCAAATACTTCATTTCTTCGGCAGTAAAGGAATCCTTGATTGTCATAATCGAGAGCCCCTTCGGAGCAATCAAGACAAACGCAGGCAGCACGGTCAAGTTCCACACGTCAAAATAGCAACGCTGTACAGTCTTTCGCTTGCCATCACAGACAATCGTGTCTTGCGAATCCACATCAAGTTTTGTAGAAATGAATCTTGTATTCAAAAGCGATGCGACCGTCGGATCCGAATATGTATTTGCATCCATAATTCGGCACGGCACACACCAGTCCGCATAAAGATCTACAAAAATCAGTTTCTTGGAATTCTTCGCTTTTTCCAATGCTTCGGTGTAGTCCATCCAATGCACAAGCTTAGGCTTGGGAGGAGGCGCCGCAAACGCGGAAAGAGCAAGGCAAAATACAGCAATCCATACACTCGCTTTCATCACTTCTTATCCTTTTTTTGCACAGGTACAACTTTCGGGATTCCAAGCAAAGAATCAATCCGGTCCGAGACTGCCAACTGGAACGACATCCATCGTTTTTCGTCATCGAGAACTTTATCACAAGCCTTGATAAAATCTTCGCGGGTGTAGCCGTACTTTTTCAAGACCTCACGGCGGACAAGGCGCCCCATGGGGGATTCGCCACCATAAAGCTGTTCGGCAACACGCATTTCGACATACGCGGAAACAAGGCGTTTATCCGCTTTCGGAGCAGAATCCGTACAGGCACAAAGAGCTAGCGCCACTACACCGAAAAGAAACAAACGCCTCAAGAGACTACTCCCTATTTTCCAGAGCGTTTTCGAAAAGACCGTCAACGTAGTCGCGCTTATTGAATTCCACAAGCTGGTCGATGCGTTCGCCCATGCCGACCCAGCGGATCGGGATTTGCAAAGAACTAGCAATCGAAAGCACGGAGCCACCACGCGCGGTTCCATCGAGCTTGGTCACGACAAGACCGGTGAGTGGGAAACTCTGGTTGAAGATCTTCGTCTGGTTAATGGTGTTCTGTCCAGTGTTACCGTCAATCACAAGCCACATGTCGTGCGGCATGTCCGGACTCACCTTCTTGATGACACGCACAATCTTCTTGAGTTCTTCCATCAAGTAGTCTTTATTGTGCAAGCGTCCGGCAGTATCAATCAGCACCACATCGCAGCCGCGCGCAACAGCGGCACTGCAAGCATCAAACGCAACCGCAGCCGGGTCAGAACCTTCCTGATGCTTCACGAATTCGGCACCGGAACGTTCGGCCCATGTTTCAAGCTGGTCAATTGCAGCTGCACGGAACGTATCGCAAGCGGCAATCATGACCTTCTTGCCTTCGTTCTTGAGGCGGGCAGCAAGTTTACCGATAGTCGTTGTCTTGCCTGCACCGTTCACGCCTATCACGAGCACCACATGCGGTTTGCCCTTGAGTTCAAACGGAGGAGGATCCTTGAGCAAGCGTTCCGCTTCGTTACGCATGATGTCGAGCACCTGCTCTGTCGTAAGAGACTTGCCCAAAGCGTTTTCGCGAAGTGCATCCGTCAAAAGGAATGCAGCCTCGACACCAACATCAGCCTTGATGAGATGTTCTTCAAGTTCTTCGAGTGTCTCGTCCGTAATTTTTCCGGCGCCGACAATACCCTTCAATTCGCCAAGCAAGGCGTCGCGGGTCTTAGCAAGCCCGCTCTTAATTGCAGAAAATAAACCCATTAGATGATGCTCTCGACTTTATCCACGAGACCGTAAGACTTGGCTTCTTCGGCAGACATGAAGTTATCGCGTTCGGTGTCGCGGTCAATCTGTTCAATTGTGTGGCCAGACGTTTCAGCAAGAATCTTGCCCGTGATGCCACGGATGCGAAGCATTTCTTCGGCCTGGATTTGAATATCACTTGCAGGGGCAACAATTTCACCATGAATAAGCGGCTGGTGAATCATGATACGAGCGTTCGGCCATGCACAGCGCTTGCCCTTTGCACCGGCAGTGAGGAGCACGGCACCCATCGAGGCAGCCTGTCCACAGCAAACCGTCACGACATCGCTCTGGATTGCGTTCATGCAGTCGTAAATGGCAAGACCGGAGGAAATCACGCCACCCGGGCTGTTGATGAAGAAAATAATGTCTTCGTGATTCAGGGAATCCAAATACAGGAGCTGCTTCACAATGCGTTCGGCACTTTCATCATCGACACCACCCCACAAGAAAATTCTGCGCTTGGAGGCGAGGTATTCTTCAGCCTTTCTGAGCATGTCCGGGGTCTGTTTTTCTTTATTCTCGTTACAATCAGCCATAAATAATCCTTTTGTTCGAGTATAATTTAGAAAATTCAATATATTATCGTTCGTCAATAGTCGTTAGTCGATTGCTATATTTAAAACCATGCCAACAGATTCTCAGAAATACCTCGTCGGGCTAGTTGACCCCGAAACGCTTACCGCCGCTGAAAGCGAAGAGCTCCACCCGGCACGCATTGACTACGAAAGCTGCGACATCCTCGAAATCCGCTACGACTTTTTTGATGAATCCGACTGGCCATCATTAGCATCTCGCGTCCACAAAATCGCACCGAATACGATACAATTGGGCACCATACGACTCAAGCGAGATGGCGGAACATTCCCCAATGCACGCGCCACAGAACGCCCTGCCTTGTGGAAAAAGATTCTCGAAGCCGCAGACGTTCCGGAATGGCTAGACCTCGAACGCGACTGCCTCCATGACTTTGACGAACTCCGCGATATCGCCGCCCCCAAAGGCGTAAAGATTCTCGTTTCCGAGCATAACTTTACCCGAATCCCGAACGACCTCGAACTCAAGAACTACCTCACCGATGTCAAACGGGTCAAGGCAGACGGCATCAAAATTGCGGCCATGAGCAACTCCGACGACGACTGCACCAGACTCTACAAGTTTGCAAAAAAGGCAAAAGGGTTTAAATTCATCGCCGCATTCGGCATGGGCGAAACCGGAAAAATCAGTCGAATCTGGTCCCTGAAAGAGGGCGCAAACCTCACTTACGGCTCCATCGGGAAAGCAGCCGCCCCAGGTCAAATTGATGTTGCACTCATGAGAAAAGCCATCGACAGGCTCGAAACGACCACTTCACAGATAGAATTATCTTCTTTTTTAAACATATTTTAAATATACCCCTCTCCAAACAGCATTTTATTTTCTAAAATAGTTGTTTGATAGGTTCATAAAAAGGAAAAAATTACACCATGCGTCTATCTGAAAGATTTGTAGATAATTGCATCTTGATAAATTCTTCCAGTGAAACAAAGGAAGCCATTCTTAACGAATTGGTTGACACTCTCTGCAGCGCATACAAACTCGATCATCGTGACGAGATTTTCGAAGCAATCTGGACACGCGAACAAAGCCGCTCCACCGGCATCGGTTGCGGACTTGCCGTTCCGCATGCAAAGATTGACTACGTGGACCGCATGTGCATGGTCGCCGCCACCATCGAAAAGGGTCTGGATTTCCAGTCTTTTGATGGCGAACCGGTATTCCTGCTCATCCTCATCGTGAGTCCGGGAAACACCGTCGGCCCTCACCTCAAGGCGCTTTCTTCCGTGAGCCGCCTGTTGGCAGACGGAAACGTGCGCAAGGACCTCATCGCCTCGAAAACTCCGGCAGAGTTCCTTACCATCCTCCGCGCCGCCGAAGACAAGTACTTATAACCCTTGACAGCAAATAAATCCTTTTCTATATTTGCTCTCACTTCGGACGGTTAGCTCAGTTGGTTTAGAGCGCTGCTTTCACACGGCAGAGGTCACTGGTTCAAATCCAGTACCGTCCATTCGAAAAGGCTTCCACACGGAAGCCTTTTTGTGTTTGTACAAAATTTCTATCTTAAAAAACACGCAACCAAAATATACAGCTGGGGCATCTAAAAGGTATGAATTACAAAAAAGCAATCGTTCTCGGTATTTTTGCGTCAGCATCTCTTGTTTTCGCTGATGGTTCATGGACTTTAAGCGCATGTCTCAAGCAGGCAAAAGAAAAAAGCTTAAAGCTAGAATCTGCAAAAATCCGTGAACAAAAGGCAGATGTAAGCCTCGAGCAGGCTAAAGTCGGGAACTACCCCACCCTTTCGGCCAGCATCGGCAACTCCCTTTACGATTCCCCGTTCAGAGATGGTCCGCAAGACCATTACCGTCTCAGCGCAGGCATAAATGCTTCTTACACGTTGTGGGATGGCGGTTCTACGCGCCTTTCCATCAAGGCCAACGAACTGAACAAAGAAGCCACGCGCTTTTCGACAAAAGAAACCGAACGTTCCGTGCAAGAAAGCGTCCTGAACGCATACATGAACTTGCTCGCCGCCATCGAAAAACTGCACACCGCAGATGCTTCTGTTGAACTTGCCAAGGCTGAATTCGAGCACTACAACACACTGTTCGAAGCCGGTTCCATCACCAAGAAAGACTTGACCCAGTCGCAGGCAAACGTTCTGCAGAAAGAAGCAGCTCAACTCGCGGCACAATTGAGCGTCAACACTTCGAAGACTACACTTCGCCAGCTTTTGGAACTTCCCGAAAGCGAAACATTCGAGGTTACTGCTCCGGAAACAGAAATCCAGACACCGGATGCACTTACGCCAATTCCCTCGCTCGACGAACTTCAAAAAACCGCAACGGATAATTCCCCTAGCCTGAAATCCGACAGTCTTTCTATCCAGGTTGCACAGAAGAATACTGAAATTGCAGGCAAGGGCAAGTCTATCAAAGTCTCGCTCGGAGCAAGCGCAAGCACAGGCCTCCAAGCATGGGAATCCCAAAAATACGGTACCCAAATCAAGAACGGCTATTCGCATAGCATTTCGTTGAACATCAACATCCCGATTATCGATGGCGGAGCTACAGAAAACAAGGTGCTGCAAGCCCAGCTCAGCGAAACTGAAAGCGCGGTCGCCTTAAAGGAACAGGCTAAGTCCCTCGAAAATACTATCGAAAAACTTTACCTGAACGCCCTCAGCGCCGACATGCAGTGGAAGGCCGCCATTCTACAAGTCGAAGCAGAAAACGAAGCCTTACTGGTTGCCGAAGAACAGCGTAACGTAGGCGCCCTCACGTACACCGATTACCTTTCTCAAAAGAACCGCCTCGAAAGCGCGCAGTCCACGCTTACGAACGCCAAGTACACAAGCCTCTTGGCCCGCAATCTGCTGGACTTGTATCAGGGAAAGCTGGACTAAAAAAGGCGACCCCGTCCCCATTCGCGGATCATGACCACGTAAGAGCTGAATAGCATTCAAGGCGAGTGTCGCAAAATCAAGCATACTTGATTTTATGATCGAGCCGAAATTGCTGACGCGAAGCGTCAACCGCAAGTGGTCAAAGAGCACCATGGCCGGGGTGACAAACCAAAACGTGTCATGCCCCGCTCCGACGGGGCATTTTTATTACACCAGCTTTTCGGCTTCGCCTTCGGCGTACTTTCCGTACAAAATAGCGACAATGTCTTTCTTGGGAACCTTCTGACCGGTTTCCTTGAGGCTTACGCGAAGCCTGTCGAGCATGGCCTTGTCTATTTCTTTCCAATACTGGTTTGTTTCGGCAACGGTCCAAAGCTTGTCATCACCACCGCTGATGGTCACAAGTTTCGCCTTGAAAAAAGTTCCCAGAGCGCGGTTGATGATGCTGCTTGTCGTACCGGCAATATTCTTTGCAACAATTTCCTGAACTAAATCCTGCTTGTTCATCGGAACAAACGAAGTCAAGTCACAAGCTTCGGCATAAATCTTTTTGAGCATGTTGCGCGGGAACATATCCCAGCCCTTACGCTTGAGCGCTTTTGCAAGAATCATCTGCGCATCTTCTTCAACAGCGACTTTCTGCTCTGCAAGGGCAACCGTGTAAGAGCCGCCGCCCACATCCGTCATTTGCACAAAGTCCGCGGACTTTACGAAATCCTTGAACGTCTTGAAACCGAGGCGCTTTTCGTTAAACGCGTTATCGAGCCCGAGCATCTTGGGCTTGATTGCCGCAAGTGCAATCGGGCCATCTTCTTTTTGCAAAACGCTCCGGAGCATTTCCATGGAATCAATCTTTTCGGAGACAAGCCTATTTGCACGTTCCTTGGCATCGGACACTTCATCGCCGGAATCTTCATCGGCGACAGTCGCATCGTCAGTATAAATGTATCTGGAGCAAGAATTCTTGACGCACTCGCTCAACGGGGACTTGGGGCCCACACCAATCACTTCTTTACCTTGTTCGCGGAGTTTGCGGAACAGGGGCGAAAAATCGGAATCGCCCGTTGCAAGAACAATCCACTGCACCTGCGAATCGAGCGCCACTTCCATGGTATCGACTGTCATCTTGATGTCCGTCGAATTTTTACCGCTCACCGGATGGAATGTATGCACAAGTTCAAATCCGTTCTCGTTGAGCGCCGACTGCATTGGAATCAGCTGCGGCGAAGACCATTTGCCATACGCCTTGCGCACGACAATCTGCCCCAACGGCAAAAGTTCGTCCATGAGGGACTGCACGCCGTCGTGCTTGATCCAATTGGTAAGGTTTTCCGCGTCGATAAAAATTGCAATGTGGTTCATGGGTATATATATAGCATTTAGTTACTAGGCAATAGTTATTAGAATATGGAATTCAGGGCGTTGCGGGATGTGCCCGCTAGAAGGGGTGGTGAGCAACGAAGTGCGAGCCAGGGGACAACAGTACAACGCTTGCCCCTCGGAAATATTACAAATTTATTACAAACTCAATTAACCGCCCAGAAGCGTTGACAAATTGTCCATAACAAAATATTTACATTCTGTAATTATACCTCATCGGAAAATAAATTTGAATTGGGTTAAGAGGTCCAAAGACAAATTTTTTGGATTTTTAAAAGGAGTGTCCGATGAAAACGAAACGTCTTTCGTTCGTTACTGCAGCATGCGCTGCAGCTTTATGTTCCACATCATTTGCTTACACCATCAGCGGAACGGTTTCCGACGATAATGGCCAGGCCATCAAGGATGTCGATGTCAGCCTGCTTAAAGAAGGCAAGACTGCAAAAACTGATAGCCAGGGCAAATTCACCATCCACGAAGACGAAGAAGAGGTGGCAATCCACCCGGCTTACAAGAACTCCGTCGGATACGTCAATATCAACAACGGGATCCTTTCTTACTCCCAGAGCAGCACTTCTCCAGTCCAGGTGAAGATTTACAACTCCCTCGGCAACCAGGTTTTCGAAAAGAAGTTGCAGGGTTCCGGCACGTATGACTTGAGCAAGGGCCTCAACGCCAAGGGAACCTATTTTGCACAGGTCTCCGTCGGCAACGCAAAACAGAATTTCAAGTTCACGACCGAAGGCAACTACGGCAGTTCTTTCGGTACGGCTAGCGCTCTCATGAAGGACGCTCAGAAGGGCGAAGCCATCCAGTTTGTCGCAACAGACTACGACACGCTCACCATCGCGCTCAATACGCTTGACACGACTCTCAACGTGAAGCTCACGAAGACCGTGCCTCCGGCACCGACATTCAAATTCGGTTACGCATTGAAGAACGAACCGACCCCGAGTAAGGGCTGCGGCACGACATCAAAGTTGCAGAAGACCAAGAGCGTCGAAAACGGCGACCGCTTCGAAATGAGAGTCGGTAGCGACAACCGCGAATACTTCATCACGCTACCGAAGAACTACGACAACAAGAAACCTTACAAGTTGCTCTTCGCCATGCACTGCATGGGCTCTAACGCCGAAGACTTCGTCCACCACTATGCGGACCAGGACCATCCGTCTCCGTACTACGGCCAGCAGAAACTCGACACCGAAGGCAACTATATCTTCGTTTCTCCGCGTGGCGATACCGACGGCATGCCGTGGAGCGTATCTAGCGACAAGGACCACAAGTTCATCAACCAGTTGCTTACGACTCTCGAAGAAAACTACTGCATTGACACCAGCCGCGTGTTCATGACGGGCTTCAGCTTCGGCGCCATGGTCACGAACTCCATGGCCCAGGATATGCAAGACCGCCTCCGTGCAGTCGCAGTCTATGCAACCGCCGACTACAACATCTACCTGCCGAAGAACAAGGGCCTGCCTATCGCCTGGATGGCCGTCCATGGCAAGAATGACGGCACCTGCCAGTACAACCGCGCTCGTGACAGTGCACTCAAGCGCATTCTCAAAAACAACGGCAAGGCCGATGCAGAAGGCAACTTCACCGATGCCAGCGCCGAGAAGCCCAAGGAAGTCGGCGGCAGCGGCCACCTCTGCTACGACTTCACAACAGTCGACGAACGCTTCCCGGTCAAGTTCTGCAGCTGGAACGGTCAGCACCAGTGGACAGCCTACGACAACGGCAACTGGCAGAATACCTGGGTTCCTCAGGAAGTCCACAAATTCTTCGAACAGTTCTAATCAAGTTTCATAAATCAGCTCTCTACCAAAAACGACTTCCTTCCTCCGGAAGTCGTTTTTTTACAGTAAAATTCTTTTTATAGACAATTAGTCAATAAGCATAGCACTTGGCCACGCAACTTTGGACGCATCCGGATTTAGATTAGTTTATAGTTAGGTGTGTTGAATTAGGAGTCTTGGTAAAAGGAGTAAACATGAGTATCAAATCACCCAAGCTTTTCACGGCAGCAAGCCTATTGGCGTTCTGCGGATTTGCATCGGCATACACAATCTCTGGCACCGTTTCCGATGACCAGGGCAAGGCCATCAAAGGCGCCTCGGTAAACCTTCTCAAAGAAGACAAAACCGCAACGACCGATGACAAGGGCAAATTCACCATCCACGAAGAAGAAGTGGGCATCAAATCGGCCTTCAGGAATTCCGTCGGATACATCAGCATCAATAACGGTATTCTCTCTTATTCGCAGAGCAGCACTTCTCCCGTACAGGTGAAGATTTACAACTCCCTCGGCAACCAAGTTTTCAACAAGACTTTGCAAGGCGCCGGCACGTACGACTTGAGCAAGGGACTCAGCGCACAAGGCACGTACTTAGCACAAGTAACCGTCGGTAACGCAAAACAGAACTTCAAATTCACGACGAACGGCAACTACAATAGCGCCATCGGATCCAACGCAAGCGCCCTCATGAAAGACGCTCAGACAGGCGAAGCCATCCAGTTTGCCGCTGAAGGTTTTGACACGCTGACGGTTCCGCTCGGCACACTCGACACGACGCTCGATGTAAAACTCACGAAGACAGTCCCTCCCGAACCGACATTCAAATTCGGTTACGCACTTGGCAACAAGCCGACACCAAGTAAGGGTTGCGGCACAAATTCCACATTGAAAAAAGTCAAGAGCGTCGAAAACGGCGACCAGTTCCAAATCAGGGTCGGCAGCGACACCCGCGACTACTTTATTACCTTGCCCAAGAATTACGACAACAAGAAACCGCACAAGGTTCTCTTTGCCTTGCACTGCTACGGAAGCCGTGGCGAAGACTTTGTACACCACAAAGCAGATTATGACCATCCGACACCGTACTATGGCCAGCAGGTTCTCGACAAGAATGGCGACTACATCTTTGTTTCGCTGGATGCAATCGGCGGCGTATGGACTAAGGGACAGGGCGACCACGATTTCTTCGCCCAAACGCTTACGACTTTGAACGAAAACTACTGCATCGATACGAGCCGCGTGTTCATTACAGGCTTTAGCTTTGGCGCCATGTTCAGCTACTCCTTGATGCAGGACATGCAGAGCCGCGTCCGCGCTGCAGCCACCTACGCAGTCGCTGACTACAACATTTGGCTCCCCGAAGGCAACAACATGAAGAACTTGCCGATTGCCTGGATGAACGTTCACGGCAAAAACGACGGCAGATGCGATTACAACCGCGCAAAAAACAGCGCCCTCCCGAGAATCCTCAAGCGCAACGGCAAGGCCGATGACGACGGCAACTTCACCGATGCAAGCAGTGAAAAGCCCGAAGAAGTCCAGGGCAACACCGGGCACGTCTGCTATGACTTCAAAAATGTCGACGAACGCTTCCCCGTCAAGTGGTGCTCCTGGCCGGGTGACCACCAGTGGACTGCACACGACACCGGTAACATGGGTGTCGGTTGGAACTGGGAAAGCACCTGGGTCCCCGAAGAAGTCCACAAGTTCTTCGAACAGTTCTAAGAAAGCTTCATAAATTAACTCTCCTCGCCCAAAGGGCTTCCCATTCAGGGAAGCCTTTCTTTATTGTAGATCCCGCCCCCCCTTTCTACATGATTCTAAAAATTTTGTTTACAAAGACAAAGTTGTTATTTTTATTATTATTTTATTTTATAATAAACATTACCCAAATTTGTTTTAAAGGGATGTGGAAAAGGAGTGCACGATGAAGAAAGCAATACTTTCTGTTTTCTCTATTATCCTAGCATCATCATTCTCTACGGCATCTGCCTATACTTTAAGCGGAACCGTTAAAAGTGAATCTGGTTCACCAATTTCAGGTGCTTCCGTAAGATTAGCTATCGCAGGAGATTCTACCTCCACCGATAACGATGGCAAATTTAAAATTGAGAAAAAGGATAGCACAATAAGTATTCCCAAAGCCGGATTTACGCCCGGTTATATCAGCTACGAGAACGGAACACTTCATTTTGCACAAAGTTCAAACTCGCCCGTACAAGTAAGCATCTTCGACATGGCCGGTCACCAGGTTCTGAGCCAAACGTTGCACGGCACTGGACAAGTTCATTTGCGTGACGGCGTAAAAGCAGAAGGAAGTTACATCGCTCGCATTCGCGTCGGCAGTGCACAACAGGCAATCAAGTTCTCGACCGAAGGCTCTTTCAACCGTTCCTATTCTGCACAACAAGGGGGAGCGCTCCTTAAAGTCGAAGACGATTCCAAAGACACCTTGATTGTCACAGCAAATGATTACGATACACTCCGCGTTTACCTTTCCAAGCTAGACACTGCACTCGAGCTCACGCTGAAAAAGCCTGTCATTGAACAAACTCACAGCTTCGGCTATGCCATGGGCAATGAACCTACTCCGAGTAAAGGCTGCGGCAAGGACAACACGCTTAAGGACTACTTCAAGTTTACCGGCGGGGGCATTGAGCACGAAATTTACCTCACCATGCCCGAAAATTACGACAAGAACAAGCCCTACCGCCTTGTATTCGGCATGCATTACATGGGCGGTTCCGCCGAGGTTGTGGCAAAGAAGGAAAACTACTACGGATTTAGAAACCAGCCAGGCGCCAAGGAAAACACCATCTTTGTCGCACCGCATGGATATACAGATGAAAATGGCAGAGAAAATCCTTGGCGTTGCAACGACAACAAAGACCATCTCTTCTTTGACGAGTTCCTCACCTACCTGAACGAAAACCTCTGCATCGATACTTCACGCGTGTTCTCAATTGGTTTTAGCTTTGGAGCCATGTTCAGTAATGCGCTTGCTCAAGATTTCCAGCACCGTTTGCGTGGCGTGGTGGTGTTCTCGACGATGGATCAGGTGATTTACATGCCTAAGAATGTGGGCAAGCCAATTGCATGGATGGGTACTGTTGGCATGGAAGACAATCTTTGCACACCTAAGCTTGGACGCAGCGCCCGCGACAGGATTCTCAAGAATAACGGAATACCCGATGAAAATGGAGAATTCACCGACGCTCGTGGCGAAACCGCCGAAGAATATTCCGGCAGCGGCAACCACGTGTGCTACGACTACAAGACGGTTGATCCGCGCTTCCCTGTGAAGTGGTGTACGTTTAAGGGTGAACACACGTACAATCCCCGTGAAGACGGCAAGATTTGGACAATCGAAACCGGCTGGGAATTTATCACGCAGTTCTAAAAAACAACCCCGGCCAAGCCGGGGTGACGTTACCGCCAACCGAGCTAGGTAAAAAAGGCGATGCCGGAATAAAAGCAACCAAGGCGAACGCTGCGAAAATGCTTGCATTTTCATAGCTGAGCCGAAGGGCTTTGTACTTGTACAAATCCGGCATGACATCCACCGTCTACTTCTACTAGATTAGTTTTTCAACCTTAGAGCAGAGCGATTCGGCTTCTTCAGCAGTCGGTGCTTCGGCAATCACGCGGATCACGGGTTCCGTGTTGCTGGCGCGTACATGCACCCAAGACTTTTCGGAACCGAGCCAGAGACCGTCGCGTTCATCCATCTTCCAGCCGGCAAATTCAGCCTTGACCTTCGGAAAAATGTCAGCAACCTTCTTGTCGCCGAGTTCGAACTTTTTCTTCGGCATCACGTAAGCCGGATTTTCAGCCACGAACTTTTCTGGACCGCCATTGTGGTGAGCCATCCAGCTAAGCACAAGTGCTGCAGCCACGAGGCTATCGCGACCGTAGTGGAGAGCCGGGAGAATCACGCCGCCGTTGCCTTCACCACCGATAACGCAACCGTTCTCGATCATCTGGAGGCTAACATTGATTTCACCGACCTTCGCGCGGCTGAATTCGCAACCGTACTTGGCAGCAACATCTTCGTTCATGCGGCTCGTGGAGAGGTTCACGCAAACGCTACCCTTCTTTTGAGCAAGGACTTCGTCCGTCGCAATCGCAAGCGTATATTCTTCACCAATACTTTGTCCAAGGCCATCGACGAGAGCGCAGCGGTCTGCATCCGGGTCCACGGCAAAACCGACAGCGCAACCGTTATCCTTGACAGCCTTGCGCAAATCACCGAGATTTTCAGGAATCGGTTCTGCACCGCGCGGGAACGTCCCATCCGGGCTGCAATGAACGCGGACAACTTCACAACCGAGCTGTTCCAAGAGGCGCGGCACAATAAAGCTACCGGCACCGTTCACAGCATCGACAGCAACCTTAAAATGCTTGGCCTTGATAGCTTCGACATCCACGAACGGAATCTTGAGCGTACCATCAATGTGAATACCGTCGGCATCCGGGGCAACTTCGTACTTGCCCATCGTGCGGTAATCTGGATAACTGAACTGGTTAGCATCAGCGAGAGCAAAGAGCTGCTTCACATCATCCGGACCGAGGAAAAGACCCTTGTTGTTGAGGAACTTGAGAGCGTTCCATTCGAGTGGGTTATGGCTAGCGGTAATGATGATGCCCGCATCAGCCTTGAAATGCGTCGTCAAAAGTTCCACGGACGGAGTCGTCGAAAGGCCCACATCCACCACATCCACGCCAGAAAGGCGGCAAATACCAGCAACAAACTGCACGATGGCATCACCTGTCGGACGGCTATCGCGACCAATCACCACGCGTTTTGCCTTCGTGATTTCGAGGAAAGCACGCACATGGCTCTGCAAAATCTGCGGAGTAAGGGTATCACCAACGATTCCGCGGATACCAGAAATAGAACGCATAAGTTTAGACATATTTTCTCCAATAAATTAAACTTATCCAAGTTCCGGAACAGTAGCATAAAAGACTAAATCTTCCGGACCTTCATTAATCAAGCTATGGGAATGGCCCTTCGGACAGAAATGGCACTGGCCTGCTTCGACGTATTCAACTCCGTCATCGAAAAGCACCTTGCCCTTGCCCGAAACAAAGAACATAATTTCGCTGTTGGTTTCGTGCTTGTGGTAGCCGATGGAAGCCCCCTGTTCAAGCGTACCATGCATAATACGCGTTGTTCCATCAAAATACATCTTGGCCTTGTATTCTTTTTCGCCACCCTTAAAATTCGGGAGAACGGTCGTCTCCATGCCTTTTAAATCAATAATCATTATGACCTCTTTGAACGAGGAAATAATAGAATTTTAGGGAAAGAGAGCCAACCATATAAGGCTAAACGTTGCGGCGATATCCGCTCAAAGCAAGGAAAATAATGGCCGGGACGTAGAACAGCCAAATAAAGTTATTCGACACAACTGCAAGGATTTCACGGGTCGAATGGTCTGCGCCCGTAAGCAAAGATATTCCTGTTAGCAAGTCGCAGCAAACAAAGCAAATCATCCCAAGCATAATCCGGAACGCACTCCCTTTAGGGAATAATTTCTGTTTTGATGCCCTGCATGCAGCAAACAGCGAACAACTCAGCGTCGGAGCATAGACAAGAACTGCCATGAGCATCAGCGAATCCAGCACATGAAAATACGCAAGGAAAACCATCGAAAAAATTGCCGCTAGCGGAATACAATAAATCCACGGGAACGTCCAATCGGAATCACTTGTACGCGTATGGCGGTAAATAAAAATCATCTGTGACAAAAAGAAAAATACGATTCCAATCGTGATGAAATTTTCGCGGTTGTCCGCAGAACCAAAATAGTTGTACAATATCTTAAAACAAAAATCAGCACACAAAATCAAAGCAAAACTAGCCTGTACAAAGAAGCGGTCTCGCCTGCTTATGGCATGGCGCCCAATCATAAACGCAATCAACGTTGCAATCGCTGTTACAATAAACTTGGTTATATTCTGAAAATCACTCGAAGAGTCAAGACAAGATTGCACGGCGCCGCATTGATAAAGCACATACCAGTCGCGCCCAAAGAACGCGACAAACAAGACCGCGGCAATAGCAACAAGAATTGAGACTATCTTCGAATACACCATATATATAATATAGACTGAAACTCCCCAAAAAAGCAAATGAATTTTTAGCAAAAGAATGTGGAATTAAAATAACCGCAGCAAAGCCGCCAAATTAAAAGGCGCCTGATTCCGGACTATTTTTTCGGCTTTATCTTAGCAGTCATGTAACTGAGCACAAGGTTTTGCCATACAACATAGCAAGTCGGAGCGAGCGCCACCACCGGGCCAGCGTAAAGGCTAGAGACCCAAATGACAAGCGTCGTATTCTTTTGGCCCATGCTCTGCGAGCCTTCAATCGGACGGCGACCACGTTCGCAAACCCAGCCAAGCCAGAACTGCACAATGCAAAGGACCAGCGAAACACCAGCCATAAGCGGGAGCTTACCACTGTTCCACAAATCGGCAAAGCCCATCTCGCGGATATCAAAGCTCGCTTTCGACAAAATAATGAACACCGAGAACGTCCACACGAACATCGTGTACTTCTGGTATTTGGCGGCGCGGTCGGCAAGTTCCGGATAAAAGTTGCGCAGTCCAAACGCAAAAGCAAGCGGGATACTGATAATCGGCTGGATTGTATTGAAAATCTTCACCGCAATTTCGGAGAGATTTGCCTCGATTCCCGTCAGATACCCAAAGACAATCGGAATGCTAAAGCAGGCAATCAAATTTCCGCTGAGGAAAATCTTAAGCGCGAGTGATGCGCTACCACCAAGCATCTTCGCCATTGCAGGAGCGGCGTTCGCCGGCGGACAAAGCGCAATAATAGCACCACCCAAAAGAACCTCTCGCGGAAGATGGAAAAGTTCGACAATGCCCCAGAGAATCGCAATCATGATAAGGCTTACAACAAACGCACGAGCCTCGATTTTGAAAGTGTAGCCATGCGTCTGCGGCGGAATCTTCGTCACGAACGTAAGGAACATCATGATGCCGATAGTGAACGGCAAGAGCGGCGACAAAAAGTGCGCCTGAGGAATGAGGATGCCCGCAAGAATTGCGATGGGCATGAGAATCGCGCGTAAATTTCCCATAGTCTTATTTCCGGCGGCAAAGATAGAAATTTGATTTTTGAAAATCAAGAAAACACATTATGCGGGCGGGGCCCCAGCTCGGAGTTGACGCCTACGGCGTCAGCGGCTTCACTCGGTCATGAACGCCTGCTAGCAGTCGTTCGCGACTCTCGTTTTGCACGCTACTGCGAAGAAAATACCTTGGCCGACGCTCCATTCTCGCAACAACAACCATTTTTCACAACTTTACCACTTTATCTCTATATAAAGAAAGCGGAGCAATAGCTCCGCTAATCTTGATTATATCAAATCAACTACAATTCAATAATTCTGTCGTTCTGCAAGAGCTGTTCGAAAGTCTGGCGTTCACGAACGAGTTTGATTTCACCCTTCGTGTACATCGTTTCGGCTGCATAGCGACGGCTGTTGTAGTTGCTGCTCATGGCGGCACCGTAAGCACCGGCATCATGGAGAATCAACAAGTCACCGACCTGAGCCTTCGGGAGCTTGCGCGTCACGACAAAGCCGCCTTCTTCCTGCGTGAACACGTCACCGGATTCGCAGAGCGGGCCTGCGACAACGGCATCAACAGTTTCGTTGAGTTCACGACCGTCACGAGCGACCACAGAAATAGCGTGGTAGCTACCGTAGAAGCTCGGGCGAACGAGATCGGTAAAGCCAGCATCGAGCAAGTAGAACAAATTATTACCCTGCTTTTTCACAGCGCGGATTTCGGCAACGAGGTAGCCGCTTTCTGCAACAAGGTAACGGCCCGGTTCCACTTCGAGGTGGACATCGTGACCGATGCTCTGCTGGATACGCTTGCGGGCGTTGTCCCACAAATCGTAGTAGGCCTTCACGTCAATGCGATTGCCCTTTTCTTCTTCGTGATACGGAATCGGGAGGCCGCCACCAGCGCTAATCGTGCGGAGGTGAGAACCGAGGTGACGGCTAGCGTCAACCATGGCATCGCAAACCTGTGCGAGGTGTTCGAAGTCCGTACCGGAACCGATGTGCATGTGCAAACCGGTAATCCACATGCCGTTGCTCTGGGCAAGCTTGATGCAATCCTTAATCTGTTCGTGCCAAATGCCGTGCTTGCTGAGGTCGCCACCAGTATTCGTCTTGCGGGAGTGACCATGACCAAAGCCCGGATTCACGCGGATCGTGAGTTCAGACTTCACGCCGAAATCAGCGAGTTGCTGGATCATGTCCGGAGAGCCCACGTTCACGGCGATGTCGTACTTCTTCACGAGCTCGAGAGCATCGCGGTCGAAGATGTCAGCTGTGTAGACAATTTCAGGAACCTTGCCCTTCTGCTGTCCACCTTTGAAACCGGCCTTGAGAGCGCGTACAATTTCGCCAGCGCTCACAGCATCGACCACACAGCCGAGCTTACGGATGAGCGAAACGACAGAAAGGTTCGGGCAGGCCTTCTGAGCAAAGCGCACAGTGTCAAAAACCTGCACGTCCTTTACAGCACGTTCAATCGTTGCACGGTCATAAATCCAAAGCGGGGTGCCGTATTCACTGGCCGCTTTCAAAAGCACTGAATCAGGGATGGAATATTTCATACAGGCGCAAATTTAGCAAAAGTGAGCAAGGCGAACAAAGCGTGAAAACTTGTTTTCGCATTTTTGAGCCGAAGCCACGGACGCTAAAAGCGTCAAAAGGCGAGCGATGCGCGAGTCAAACTTGTTTGAACGAGCATATTCGAGCCGAGCTAAATGCGTGCAAATTGAGTTTTTTAGTCGAAAGACTAGAGACAAGAGAATGAACTAAAAATACAGCGTCTCCGTTTTTACAAAAACCGTAAAACGTAAAAGCCAGCTATCGTCGAAATTTATAGCCCATTCATTAATCACAAACTTAATCTTACAAACTTACTTTAATTCGTTGACAAAATTATAAGCAATTTGTATTATTCGATTTTTCATAAAACTGGGCATAAACGCCCAAAACCAGGAAAACAAAAATGAAAAAAGAGTTGGAACAAAAAAAGAATTACCAGGCCCCAAAATTGAAGGTCGTCAAGCTCAAGCGCCAGAGCAACCTGCTGCGAGCTAGCGAACCAGACCCGTACAAGGGCCCCCTCGGCTAGAAAAAAATTATTGCGTCGAACGCCTTGTTCGACGCTTTTTAATTACACAAGACCAGGAATGAACAAATGAAAAGCAACCAAAAAACACCTTTCACACGAGCGGTGTCAACATCGCTTGTACTCTTACTATCTGCAGCTTCGGCATGGGCAGCCACCACGATAGGCTCCATTGTTTATAGCAATGGTTACTACAACATTTCAAAGTCCTCCGACCTTGTCGACCTAGCAACATACGTAAATGGCGGCGGATCAACTTCCGGCTTAACATTTAAAGTAACCACAAACATAACCGCAACCGGAACCTACACCCCCATCGGCAACCCCAATCACGTCTTCAATGGAACGTTCGACGGAAACGGCAAAACCATTAGAGTTTACTATATATACGATCCGACCCCCACAACAGTTACTGTGGGAGGAGGCTATTCATACGAACTTACCGCAGGTCTTTTTGGTGTACTCGGCAGAAACGCTGTCGTAAAGAACCTTACCGTTGAACAGCCAGCTTATTCACTAGTTTCGACAAAGGCGAAATTAGGCGGAAATATTCAAATGTCCAATGCGGACTTCGGCGGCATCGCAGGCATTAATAATGGACAAATCATAGACTGTACAGCAAACAATTATTCGTTCACAGTAGAAGTGGATGCCTACTCTAGTAGCATCGGCGGTATTGTCGGTACAAATAACGGCACCATCAAGGGTTCTACATTCAATTATACTCTTACAACAAACCTAAAAAGCGGAGCTAACAATTATGTAGGCGGAATCGCAGGCTACAACACAGGAACGCTCGATTCCAACATAACTGAGTCCTATATAACAAACAATGGTGGCGATGCCTATATTGGAGGTATTGTTGGCTTTAATGCTGGCACCGCAACTAAAAACTTTGTTTCCAACTACAAAAAAAATTCAGGAAGCAAAGGCAAAGGCGCCATTGCCGGATATAACAACAAAACACTCACCCAGAACGGCTACTACAACCTCGGCACGGGAATCGGCACAAGCAGCGGCGATGTTACTAGCAGCAGCGGCGCAATCCCAGTATATAAAATCACAGCCGGCACAGGCGTCTCTGTATCAGGAGCAACAACTGTCACCTGGAACAAAACAACATACTACGCTTATAATTCAACTATCACTCTATCGGCCACAAGCGGAAACAATCCCAAGACCGGATATGCCATCGGTTACTCCGCAGATAACGGCATCACCGTCTCTTCATCCGGGACATTCACCATGCCTGCCAAAGACATCTCTGTCGCTAGAGCAGACAAGCCTATCAGCTACACAATCACATACAAGCTAAACGGCGGTTCAAACCCCTCTAGCGTTCCTACAAGCTACACTACCGACAAAGCAACAACGCTCCCAACTCCGACCAGAAACGGATATAGTTTCAGTGGTTGGTACACAACTCCTAACTTTAATGGTTCCAAATTCACTTCTATCGCAAAAGGAGCCTCCGGCAACAAAACGTTCTACGCCAAATGGACAGCATCATCCTACACCATCACATACTATCTGAATGGCGGTACAAACCCGTCGGGTGCACCCACAAGCTACACAGCAGAAAGTGAGGCCATCACACTCCCGACCCCAACCCAGACAGGTTATTCCTTTGCGGGCTGGTACACAACTAGCACATTCTCTGGTACCAAGGTGACCACAATTCCTAGCGGTTCTTCTGACAACAAGAGTTTCTTTGCCAAGTGGACCCCCAATACATACAAAGTCCAATTCAACGCCAACAACGGTACAGACGAATCAACAACCCAACAGTTTACCTACGGCACCGCAAAGAATCTCGATCTAAATACGTTCAACCCACCCCAAGGTAAAGGCGGATTTTCGAAATGGACGACTAACGCTAACGGAACCGGCACCAGCTATGCCGACGGCCAAAGCGTTCAAAACCTCACAACAACGTTGGGTGAAACAGTCCAGCTCTACGCCCAATGGAAAAAGCATATCGCTTACACAAACGACTTCTATTTCTACGATATTGATGATGAATATTATACAGGAAAGGCCATCGAACCTTCTGTCACTATCATCAAGGATGCAGTTGATGTTTCCGATGATTTCATTATTAGCTATTCCGACAACATCAACGTCGGCGAAGCTACCGTGACAATCACCATCGATAGCAAGAAACACCCCGATTACGACGGTTCCATCACAAAGCACTTCAAGATTAAAAAAGCAAAACCGACCATTACAGTTCCGACAGCAACCAAGTTTAAATACAATGGCAAAGCCCAAGCTCTTGTAACAGCAGGCTCCACCAATGTCGGGTTCATGCTCTACAGCCTTGACGGAACGAACTATAGCGATGAAATTCCGACCGCAGTGAACGCCGGGAATTACACCGTTTACTACAAGGTCGCAGAAACTGAAAACTACAGCAGCGTCACGGGCTCTGTTGAAGTAAAAATCGAAGGAACTTACACAAAGAACGAATTTATCGAAATCAACGAAGTCGATGGCAAGAAGCACGTCACTATCGACGGAAACGCTTCCAGCGACAAGGCTTTCGAAATCAAGGACGATGTCGTTGTCGAAGATGTCAAGCTCACGCGTGAATTCACATTCGGTGAAGGCTACTCCACCTTGGTCTTGCCCTTCGAAGTAAATACCAACCAGCTCACAGGAGTCTCCTCGATTCTTGAATTTACAGGCATGGGCTTAAACGACAAAGGCATCAAGCAAGTCGAAATGAGCACCCTTTGGGACGAAACAAAGGCTCACACAAAGATTCAAGCCAACAAGCCGTACTTGATCAAGATGGCAAGCGCAACGCTCGGAGTTGTAGGTTCTGTTACCCTCAAGAAGACAGAAACACCGATTGCAACCGTACCTAATAGCTCCTGGACATTCGTAGGCACCTACTCTTACAAGGAATGGACTTCGGACGATCCGGAACTCGGACGCGCTTACGGCTTTGCCGGACAGGCCAAAGAAGGAGTCGAAGCAGGAGAATTCGTGAAGGTTGACGCAGGCGCCTATATCAACCCGATGCGCGCATACCTGTTAGCACCGGCCAAGCCCGCAAAGGTAAGAGCCGCAAACAATGTCACCACAACAGCCTCTATCCATAACGACTACCCCGAAACAATCGAGATGGTCATTGTTGACAAGGAAAACAACCAGACAACCGTCATCGGCACACTCAACACCCACACAGGCGAATTCCGCTGGAACAAGACCAAGCGCACGTTCGACCTCAAGGGCCGTCACGTAGGCAATGGCAACAAGGCCCGCAGTGCTTATTACGGAAAAACCGAACTGAAGAAATAAGCTAAAAACACAGCAAAAAACGCCGGATTAATTCCGGCGTTTTTTTATTTCTTTAAAGCCGCAAAGCGGCGATTTCATTGTTTGAATTACACGTGCTTAATCTTGTTGTCGCCGGCATCCCAGTTCTTGCCATCACAAACAAACTTGTATTCGTAATCGCCCGGAACGAGGGAAATCTTTGCGACCCAAAAACCAGTCTTCTTGTCCTTCTTGAGCATATCGACATCGACAGCCCAGTCATTGAACGTACCAGCAATGGAAACAGTCGTTGCAAGCGGGCAATCGGCGATAAATTCGACAGCCACTTTTTTCGGGGCGGCAGCCTTCACAGACTTCGTAGCCTTCTTTGCAGGGGACTTTTCAGCCTTCACGTCGGCCTTCGGGGTTTCAACAACCTTTGCGGTTTTCTTTGCCGGAGCAGCCTTTGCTTCAGCCTTCTTGGCAGGAGCCTTCGGAGCCTTAGCGGCAGCGGTTTTCTTTGCAGCAGGTTTTTCAACCACAGTTTTTGAATTTTTAGACATAATTATCTCCTCTTATTCTTGTACTTGAAAATTTAGTAAAAAAAATTTTATTTTGCTATATTTGAAATATGCTTAAACAAATCATCGCTCCTAGCGTCTTGAACGCAAACTTCCTCTCTCTCGGCGATGGTCTCAAGGCCATCGAAAACGGAGGCGCAGGCCTCGTTCACTTGGACATCATGGATGGGCACTTTGTCCCAAACATCAGCTTTGGTCCGGGAATTTCCGCTTGCGTCAAAAAAGGCACCAAGCTCCCGCTCGATTGCCACTTGATGATTGAAAATCCAGAAAACTACGTGGGCGAATTTGCAAAAGCAGGCGCAAGCATCATCAGCGTGCACGCCGAAACCACAAATCATCTCGACCGCTTGCTGCACCAGATTGCAGAACTCGGCGTAAAGCCGGCAGTCGCCATCAATCCGGCAACCCCGCTCGAAAGCATTAAGTACGTTCTTGACATTGTCGACATGGTGCTTATCATGTCTGTAAACCCCGGATTCGGCGGCCAGAGCCTCATTCCGTATTGCCTCGACAAGATCCGTGAACTCCGCGCTCTTAAGCCGGAACTCAACATTCAAATCGATGGTGGTGTAAAGCTCGACAATATCCTCGCCTGCAAAGAAGCAGGTGCAAACATTTTTGTTGTCGGAAGCGCTATTTTCGGGAAGCCGGATCCAGAAGCCGTCTGCCGCGAATTCGTGAACTTAGTAGACAACAATAAGTAGAGAGCAAGAAGAAACGGCATTGCGAGCCTAGCGAAGCAATCTATTCTTACTCCTATAAAAATCACGCAAAAAAAAAATTAGGTCCCTTACGGGGCCTTTTTTTTCATATAACCTTTGTATTCCCCCTAATATTTTCCGCTACATCGGTGTCGATGCAGTAGAAGCAAAAAGAGCAGAAACAAAAACTATAGAAAGAACGATTATAAGATACCAGTTTTGCATGCCTGTAATATATACTGAAAACTCGTCCATAATCTACACATTCACAAAATATTACAATTTTACTACAAAGTAAAGTTTACACAGCACGTTTTATGTTTCAGGAAATTAACAATCTATGACAATAATTAAATTTGCGCCGTAAAAAAACGCCCACGATTATGCAAATTTACGCAAACAAAAAATTTGTCACGCCCATAGAAACAATTGAAATCTTCGAGCCCAAAGAAATCAAATCCGTTCTAGACAAAATCGAGTCTTTACAAAAGAAAGGCTATTATCTCATAGGTTATATGAGATACGACCTTAAAAATTCAGCAGGCGGCGCACCTCTCATTTATTTCGAAGCATTCGACTCCTTCCAGCCGTTCGAACCGCAAACACCCGACTACAAGATTGGCACCATCGTAAAGCCACGTATTTCCAAAGAAGAATACGCACAAAAAATCAACTACATCAAAGAGCAAATCAAAAACGGCATTACATACGAAGTCAATTACACTTACCCTTCAACGCTAAGAACAAATGCAAGTGAATTAGACTTATACCAGTTCCTATTGCAAAATCAAAAGACACCCTACAACGCCTTTTTGCAAAACAAGTACGAGACAATCTTATCATTTTCGCCGGAACTGTTTTTCGTGAAGCGCGGCAACAAGATTTTGACAAAGCCCATGAAAGGCACGCTCAAACGCGGCAAGACATCCGAAGAAGACAACGCGCTACGAGAATTTTTGCACAACGACTTAAAGAACCGCACCGAAAACGTCATGATTGTAGACTTGCTACGCAACGATCTCGGGAGAATTTCAAAGCCGGGAACCGTACGCGCAGACAAGCTCTTTGAAGTCGAACAACATAAAACAGTTTTCCAAATGACTTCCGAGATTTCATCGGAACTGAAAGACAGCACAACGCTTTACGACATCATCAATGCGATTTATCCGTGCGGTTCCATCACAGGCGCGCCAAAAATTTCTACAATGGAAGTCATCGCAAATGCAGAACCGTTCCCGCGAGAAGTGTACTGCGGAGCCATCGGCTACATCCACGGCGACGAAATGATTTTCTCCGTCCCTATCAGAATCCTGCAGAAAAAGCAAGGCGAATCCGAATACAGATACGATGCCGGTGGCGCAATCACATGGGCCTCTACCACAGACGACGAATGGAACGAAACAATGACTAAGGCAAGTTTTTTAAATACAGAATTTTCGCTGATAGAAACGGGCATCAACGATTTCGAGATGCATCTTGAGCGCTTGAGAAATTCCGCACAAGCACTCGGCTTCACCTGGAACAGCGACCTTGAAAACATCAAATTTGATAAGTCCGTTGTCAATAGAATTGAGCTTTTCAAGGACGGTCACTTTGAACACACGACAAGACCAATTCCCGCACCCAAGCAAGATCCAAAAATCAAGATTGTGCACAAAGTCAATTCCTCTAACCCATTCCTGTATCACAAAACGAGCATTCGCCTCCCGTTCCCGAAAGACGTCTTCGATGAAATCTGCGTGAACGAGAAAGGCGAAATCACCGAAGGAACGTTCACGAACATCGGCATTTTGCAAAACGGCATTATCTACACGCCGCCTATCGAGTGCGGACTTTTAAACGGCATCACAAGACAAAAGCTTTTAAACGAAGGCAAGGCCAAAGAAAAAATCCTGTACCCGAGCGACCTCAAAATCGCCGAGAAAATCTACTGCTTCAATTCCGTCCGCGGCGTTGTAGAAGTGACCCTTTGTGAGTAATTGCCCTATAAAATGGCGATGCCGGCACTAAGGCCGGCATGACAATTCCAAAAGGCTTCATTACAATCACAATTGGGCGCATTCAAAAACTAGAACTGCGTAATAAATTCCCAGCCAATGTCTGAGGCCCAAAGCTTGCCATTTTCGCGCATATCCCACTGGTGGCCGCCATTGAAGGTGCACCACTTCACAGGGAAGCGCGGATCGACCGTCTTATAGTCATAGCAGACGTGATTGCCACTGGTGTATTCGGTAGCCTTTTCGCCAGTGCAGTCGGTATGGCCTTCGGGACCATTGTTCTTCAGAATCCTGTCACGGGCGCTACGTCCCATGCTCGGCGGGCAGGTACCGTCGCCTAAACCCACGGTTCCCATCCAGGCAATAGGCTTGCCCACATTCTTCGGAATGTAAATCACCTGGTCGGCAGTCGCGAACACCACGACACCGCGGAGACGATGCTGGAACGTCTGAGCGAGCGAATTTGTATACATAGCACCAAAGCTGAAACCGGAAGAGAACACACGAGACGTATCCACGCAGAGGTTTTCGTTCAAGTGCGTAAGAAGTTCGTCAAAGAACAGGTGGTCTTTGTTATCGCCACAGCGCCACGGCATTTGGTCGGTGTAACCGTGCGGAGCCACAAAAATGGTGCTCTCCTTGGCGCCCTTCTGGTCGCGGTAACCATAATAGTGTTCGTTTTTAGCAACGTTCTGTGCGGAACCGCCCATGCAGTGCATACCGAACACCAAACGATACGGCTTGTTCTTATCGTAGTTGTCAGGCACGTCGAGATAGACTTCGTGCTCGATACCGCCACCCGTGAACTTGAAGTAGCTCTTGAGCGTATTGTCCTTGCCGCAGCCCTTACTCGGCGTAGGATCGTTGCCCATGGCATAGCCAAACGCAAACGTCTGCTTAGTGGCCGCCTTGCTGAGTTTCAAATCGAGAGTCGTATCAAGTTTCGACAGGGGAACAAACAACGTATCATAATCTTCTGCAACGACACGCAGCGTATCAATAACATCGCCTTCCTTATGAAGCGCCTTCTTTTCTGCGGAACCCAAAGACCCAGAAGCATAGCCATAAGTGCTAAAGCGAACCGTTTCTTGCGCGGATCCCATCTGCACCTTTGCAACAAATGTCCCCGGCGCCTGGATCGAAGCTGCAAGATCAACCGTCCCAGAACCTTGCAACGTTTTCGCAAGTACCTGGTTACCCGTCATGTCAAATACCTTGACCTGCACAGGAGTGCTACCGCCCTGCGTAAAATTCAGGATTCCGTTAATCAAGCTGAAATGTCCAACAGCGGCACGTGAACCGTGTAAGGATACTTCCTCTTCATAAATGACAAAATTTCCAGATCGGTCCGTTTCAGTTTCATTGCCCTTTTGGAGCAATTTCACGGTCGCCGCAATTGGCGAAGAATCGTCTTTATCTTTAACGGTTCCTTTTAGGGTGTAGGCAGATGCCGCAGAAAAAGCGGTCGCCATAACAATGGGAAATACAGAAAAGAATATTCTCTTCATCCACAGTCTCCTTTCCCACGACACCACAATCCATATTGTAATATAAATTAAAGGCCAGCAAAAATTACCGAGTAAAAATAATTTTCAATCGGAGTCCGGGGTGACAGTGAAAACGGGATTGACGAAAACAAAGAATTACTTCACGACGGCGTTGGCGTGGCCGCTGTAAATGGCCTGCAAGGAACCAACGAGGTATGCAAGCGGAGCATTCCAGTTGATTGCCACTTCGTTAGTCGCGTAACTGCAACGGTTATCAATGTAGGCAAGTGCCGGCTTATCGGCCGAAGCGTAGTTCGGGCACTTCCAAAGTTCCTTACCATCCAAATTAATATCTTGCTTGCCCAAGTGCGGACCGCCCACAAGCATGCCCGGCACCGGATCATCAACAAAGTCAGATTCGCTTACGCGGTGGTGCGGGAAACGCGGGCTTCTAAAGCCGTATCCAGTCACGTAAGAAATTTCCATCGGGTTCTTGCCGAGCAAGTAATCCAAGCACTGCTGTGCCCCATCCAAATAGCTCTTGTCGCCCGTGAGGTAATAAGCGTGCAACAATACAATTCCGTTATTCGCCATGGCACTGTTACTGCCCCAGTTCCAGCTAGACGGAAGTGCCGGGAGCCTGTAAGCGCTCGTATCGCCAATAGCACGGAGTTCGTTCGCGACCTTGAGCAAGGCCTTGCGAGCATCGCTACCAAGCTTTGCGCCATATTCCGCAGAATCAAGCGCCACACGGTAAACGGCAAGCATATTCACGTCGCCCCACCAGGCACCATCCGGACGGAACTTGTACTGTTTCAAGTCCTTGAGGTAATCGGCCTTTTTCGTAGCACGATAAAGTTCTGCCGCAGCAAAGGCAAATTCATCCTTGCCGTTTTCTTCGCCATACGTATAGTTACCCGTTTCAACATCAGACGGTTGTTTATACAAAGTTTTCGGATGACGCTTAGCCCAATAGTAGGCGACTTCAGAAGCCTTCAGCATGCGCTTTGAAAATTCGCTGTCAAACGGAGCATACACGCGAGATGCCTGAGCCATTACCGCTGCAAAATCAAGCGTTGCAGTCAAACTCTTTTCAATCGCATAACGCAAGGCGCCATCAAGTTCAGGCATTGTGCTAGAACCGAACTTGAGCGAGGTGAGTTTGTGATAAACACCGCCATCCTTGTCTTGCATCGAAAGCATCCAGTCAAGATTCCAGCGGATTTCTTCCAACAGTTCCGGCATCTTCGGGAATTCACGCGGAATGTCCCAGTGGAGCGTATCTACAAATGTCGGGAAATGCTCGTACATTTCCAAAAGCGTAAACACGGTAATGCCGGAATTCACAATATACTTGCCATAGTCGCCCGCATCATACCAGCCGCGCTGCGACTTGATAATCTTTGCATCGGCCTTCTTGGGTTCGGGCTTGCCATTTGCCTTTGCAACCGTCTTTGCCGTTGGCAAATCCGTACCATAAACTATCACGCTATCATCGGCATGGCCCATTGCACGTGCCCACTTGCCCGCATAACGCGTATCGAGCGCCATGCCCGCACGCTGGAAATAGAACCACTTGAGCGCAGCCTTTGTCACGTCAACATAAACATTCTCGCCCACCACGACCGGATTACCGATATAGCCGTCCCTGAACAAACGATAGGTGCCAGGTTTCTTGATTGCAGAAATATCGTATGTCTGGACTTCTTCACCGCTATATTCCCAGTCATAGACCATCGGGGCTTCGAGCGTGAGCACCACCTTCCCCGCCATATCGCGAACTTCAAGCGGATTTGCATCATTGCCGGGGATGACAACAATCTTTTCAGATTCAGGAGCAAAACCAAGCTGGTTCACCAAGGGAATGGCAAAAGACGGAACTGCAATCGCTAACGCAGCGAGCAAATGTTTACGCATTTGAAACCTCACTTTATAAAAGACGCCCGTATTCACGGGCTTCACATCGTAATATATAAACCGTAATTACGATATAAAGATACCTTTAATTTTATGAAATTGTATTGAGCCAACTCACTTTAATGTTTACCATAGGTAACACCAAGTGTATCAAGTGTATCGCAATTAGGCATTGACTATTCATTGTCATGCCGGCCACTGTGCCGGCATCGCCTTTTCGTATTACGAGATGGTGACCCCGTCCCCATTCGCGGATCATGACCACATAAGAGCTGAATAGCATTCAAGGCGAGTGTCGCAAAATCAAGCATACTTGATTTTATGATCGAGCCGAAATTGCTGACGCGAAGCGTCAACCGCAAGTGGTCAAAGAGAACAAGTCCGGGGTGACAGTAAAAAAATCCTCGGCGCGGGTGCGTCGAGGATTTTTAAAAGCGTTTGTAAGTCTCGCGAACTTCGGGAATTACTTCTTCTTGCCACCCTTGTAGTTGATACCTGGACGGAGTTCGAGACCAACAGTCACGAGGAGCGACACAACCGGTTCATAATGATCCTGAGAAAGATCATACACGGCAACGCCAGCCATGCCTTCGCTCTTCACGTGCTGAGCAACAGCCTTCACAGACGGAATGCCCATGAACACGATAGATTCGGATTCGCTCACAGCCACTTCGGACTTGGAAGCTTCATCGAATGTCACCGTGTAATCTGGAGTATCGAAGCGGTTCATGAGTTCTGCGTACGGGAGGTAGCCTTCATTGCCACTGCCTACACCTGTGTGACTAGAGCCGAGGCCCTTGGCACCAGCAAAGGACTTACCGTAGAGGAACACGACCGGAGCAAGGAGATCCTTGTTCACACCGGCAGCAGCGACTGCATCAAGCGTTTCCTGCACAGAGTTTGCGCTCTGGTTCGGAACGAGGCTGCTTTCGCTTTCGTTCATAAGGTCAGCCATAAACACGTCAACGTAAGCGGCACGGTTCAAGGCTTCGGCCTTGTAGGCATCCATGCCTGCGGCCGGGTAAATCACGGCCGTCACCGTAGAGCCCGAAAGACCATCGACCAAGGCGTTCAGCATCTTGGCGTAATCTTCGGAATCGTCCGTCGTGAGGTTCTGCCAATCGAGTTCAACACCGTCGCCACCGTTTGTCGAGAGCCATTCCTTGACGTTCGAAACGAACGTGGAAAGCGTTTCGTCAGAAGAAGCGATAGCCTTGAGGCTCGATTCAGCTTCCATGCCACCCACGGAAACAATCAGCTTCACGCCGTTTTCCTTGGACATGCTTACGAGGTTCTTGAAGTTGTCGGCATCGTATTCGTCGGCAAAGGCAACCGTACCTTCTGCAGTCGGAGTGATAGACATGTAATGGATGTCGGTCACGAGATTGTAGCGGATATCCTTTGCATAGAACTGTGAATACTGACTCCAATACGGATAGAAGCCAATCACTTTGTCAGCAGCAGCCTGGGCCATTGCAGCGCCCATGGCGAGAGCTAATGTAATAACTTTAAAGTTCATTTTGAATACCTCTTATCCTATTGAATCAGACGATCAACGCCAAGAGCGTCACGGCAGTAATAACCAGAATCTGCTATAAATGCTCCGTCTTTTTCAGCAATATTCAATTGTTGCGCGAAAATCGGCAAAGAGTTACGCGGCGTATTAGCAGCTTCTTCCGGGCGACATGCACGGTATGCCCAACCATGGTCCCTACCATAAATGTTGAATTGCTGAGCAATAGCCTGATAGTCCACAGGAACAGTCAACAACATCCCTGCATCATCGGCAACACCGATAAAGTTGAATTCAGTCAAGCCACTACGTGTTTCCCTGCGGAGAAGCGACGTATCGGGCAAAGACAAATCCTTAATAACATCTGCCCATTGTTCTGCATTATGGCCACCAATTTGCGGATGCGTGTAAATAGCCATAACCACATCCATATTGGCGAGGAAGGCTTCGTCATCAGCTTTCTTTGTGGCATCGTAATCTTTACCAAGATTAACCTTAATCTGGCTATTATAATCAGCCACAAAGTCCTTAATTTGACGAACACGCAACTCCGGATGAAGAGCCATATACTCTTGAGCATTGAAATCTGCCGGAAGAGCTTCTGCATAAGGGTCACTAACACTCATCGATCCGCAAGCGCTCAAAACGCCTGCCACGAGAATCATCATGTACTGGTGAAGTTTTTTCATTTTCAGCACCTCTTAGAAATTCACCGTTACATCGGCAAGGAGAACGAGCTTGCTGATGGAAATTTTGTTAGTAGGAAGACCCGGAATGGTATATTCGAGTTCGTTCTTAAGCATACCGCCCTGGAGGGAGACGTAAGAAAGCGGAGCAAGCTTCACACGGGCACCACCGAGAGCGAGCATTTCTGTTGCCTTGCTAACAGAAGCAGCGGCAACACCGAAACCATTTCCAAATTCCTTCGTGTACATCTGGAAGCCACCGAGCAAAGCAAACGGACCCCAGACATCAGCAGTAATACCACCCACAAAGCGAGAGGTCTTACGCTTGAGGAATGCGCTTTCAGAACCCATGGCCACAGAACCCTGAATGAGAATCTGCTGGTAGTCACTCAAGAAGCGACCTGCATCAACACCGATGCCCGCTCCGAATTCCGTATACTTATTTTCAGACACAGCCATGGTGGTGTAATCGATGGAATTGGTTTCAGTCACCATGTTAAAGCGAGCATTGAAGAACACCTTGTCAGCCCAGTTCACATCGGCCTTAGCGGTAATACCCTTGCGGTCCGGAGTAGCAAGGCCGAGCGGCAAGGCAAGACCCACAGACGGATCGATAATCATCAACGGGTCGAGTTCCATCTTCTTGGCCGTGACGCCAGAATAACCGTTACGGTAGAAGTGGCCGTTCTTGTAGTTGTTGAACAAGCGAGCGTACATGTTTTCGCTTTCGTCCTGATCGCTCAATGCATTCGAAAGGTTCTTCGAAGTCATCAAGTTCGTAGCCTGCAATGTCGAGGAGTTGTAGACATTGAAGTAGAGGTTTTCAAGACTTGAACCACCGAAGGTAGCGAGAACAAGGCTGTCTGCCGAATTGCCATAGAAAGCGTTCGAGTTAAAGATGGTCGAACGGCCCTGGTAAACCGGAGAAGAAGCAAGTTCAGACCAGAATCCGGAATCCGTCTGGAAGTAACCAGCGTTTACCTTGAAATCGATGTCGCTGATATTGCCCTTCACGAAGAGGTCGGCATAGAAGCTCTTGCCATCTTCATCAAGGTAATCTTCATTCTTAACGACAGTCGGAGTCGAAGTAACAGGTTTCAGGTAGACGAAGAATTTGTGGTCTTCCTTGGCCTGGACTGAATTATAAGACGTCTTGGTTTCCGTCGTATTGAAATCACGGTCAACCTTCCACTTGGACATGGCAAATTCGCCGTTCAAGCCGAACGTAACCGGAAGTTCCGGCATGAGCTTCTTGGAATCGAAAGCAGCTTCGACAGAAATGACCCTGTTGTTATCGTAGTAGACGGTATCGGTATTAGCAATGCTTCTAGAACGACGGGAGAGTTTACGATCCATCAGGTTCACGAAGTTCACGCCAAGATGAGCACCGTAAGCATCAGCACCGACTCGTGCACCCAAGAGGTAACGGTCCGAGAAGTCGAAGTCGAAGAAGATCTGGTCCAACTTCTTTGCCGTATTGCGGAGACGGGCGCCAGTAAGCTGAGCAGTGATGTTATCAACCACACCGGCTACGTTACCGCTATTGTAAACGACATTGATACCATGCAACAGGCGACGGCTCGTTGTATCGAGATTGCGCTTTTCAAGAGCTTCACGACGCTTTTCTGCGAAAATTTCCGGTTCCTGGAGAATTTCGGTCTGCGGAGTGAAAATGGTGAGCGGCGTATAACCGACACGCATGTAACCCAAGTTGAAGTCTACATGCTTATTGAGGATGGTACCATCGTAGCTGAACCAATGACCGATAACCGGGTTATTGTTTTCATCGAAGGCACTCTGCCAATCCTTGTGCAAACGCAACTGGACATCGATCATGGTCTCGGAGCTCGGACGAGCAGTCAAGCGCAGGTTCACGTCCGTGAAGGCCTGGTTTTCTTGAGTCGGAGATTCCTTGGCAAACTGATCGGAAGTCGCAAAAGAAGCAACCGCACCGGCCTTTGCCGTACCATTAATCTTAAGTCCCAGCACAGCTGCATTGAGAGAATCCAGCTTTTCTAACAGGGATTTCTGTTGCGTAGCAACCTCAGCCTGATTTTCAGCAGCAAAAGCAGATGCAGCCGAGAAAGCAATTGCGGAGGTCAATAAAAGTTTGCGCATGTTCATATTGAAATTCATTCTAGTTACCTCCCATTAAAATTCCACATTAATGGAAGCTTCAAAAATAGACTGACTAAACTTATGCGTGTAAGTTCCCGTAGCACCGTCACCGCTCTTTGCGCTGAAGTAATCCGGCAAGTTACGGATAGATTCGCCAAGAGCAGCCGTATTGTAGTCATTCTGAACCATGATCATGCCGTAGTTGATGGCAAGCCAAGCATTTTCACCAACCAGATAATCAAAGCCAACCATCCAGTGTTTCTGATTGCTCTTTGTAACAGGAACATCCTGACCCACGAACGGATTGATAGAACCGATACCGTAATCGGTATTGATCATCTGGAAGCCAGCGGTAAAGCCGAGACGCGGCAAGAACTGGAACGAGAAACCAGCGTTGATAAAGTTGCTTGTGAGCTTTACAGATTGACCACCCACCAAGCTAGTTTCATTTTCAGAATGTTTGAAAGAACCGGAGAATTCAGCAGGCTTGCTGAAACCAGCGAGCTTAGCGATATCGAACTTTGCACCGGCACCGAATTCCATGTAAGAAACCTTGTCGATTTCAGGAGCGCTTGTCTGGACCTGGTTGAAGAGGCTTACGAGAGCCTGAGCTTCAATCTTATCCTGCCATTCGCCCTTGACCAAAGCGCGAACGCCCTTACGGTTTGCAGTAGCAAGGCCATTCGGCAAAGCAAGTTGGAGAGCCGGATCAATCATCATGTTCAAGAGAGCGATCTGAGCGGCGGAGTAGACATTGGAACCCCAAGAATTCTTGTTGTAGGTAGCAATGTTGTAGCTCTTGCTCTGACCGGCATAGAAAGCATCGTCATCGGTGCCCAAAGTACGACCCACCGGAGAGAACTTCGGAGAGTAGTTGTAAAGAGCATCGAAGGTGGAGTAAAGCGGAGAGTTCACGCCATACTTGACCGTATTACCGTCCTTATCGGAGTTCAAGACGCGCTGAGCGAAGAAACTCGGAGACTGGGCCATGTTGTTGAACCACTTTTCGTTGTTCATCAACACGTCAAGAGTAAGGCCTGCGCTCCAGGAATTATCAACCTTGTAACCTGCATTCACGGTAGCAAGGATAGCAGATCCATTTACGCTTTCTTCTGTTTCAGGAGCAAGAACGATTGTTCCCGTTTCGTCGGTAATAGCCGGAGTCTTAACCTTGTTGATAGACATGGCGTATTCGGCGACGAGATCAAGAGTAAGGTTCTTGTTATTGAGAATGCCAGCAACATCGGCACCGGCACGGGCACTCAGCACAAACGTGTTCTGCGGAGTGGTTTCGTACGGGTTGATTTCCTGACGAACGTAATCGTTAAAATTGATAACATCATCTTCAACCGGATGTCTGTAGACATAAGACTTCGAATTTTCGTTATCGAAAATGAGCATCGGAGTCACGCCGACGTAGACGTTCTTCTGAACCGGCAAGAGTTCGATGTTACCACCGACGAGCCACTTGTCCGTTGCAGAAGCAAGCGAAACACCAGCAACAGAATCATTCGGGAGAATGTTGCCTTCGGCACCGCTCAAGTCAAGCACAGACACGCGATTGACGCGAGCAAAGAATGCTTCGGCACGGAGTTCGCCAATCATCGGGTCGATTTCCTGGCGGAACTGGAGATTCACACCCTGAAGGTTGCGCTTGTTGCCGTCAAGGAGCTGTTCCTTCTGGGCCATGTGGCGCTTACGGGCGAAAATCGTCGGTTCGTACATGATTTCGATACCGGGATTGTAAATAGAGAGCGGGGAGATTGCCTGACGGAAATCACCGACCACCCAGTAGAAGTTCTTGCCGACATTGCCTTCGACGTTGAGCCACTTGGCTTCGAGAGTCTTAGCTGCAGCGGCGAAGTATTCCTGCATGCCGCCACCAAGACGCATAATCACGTTAGCGCGAACGCTTTCGTACGGACGGAAACCGAAGCTCAAGTCTGCACTGACAAACTCATTGCGTTCGACATCCGGCATATTGTTGATGCCGCGATTGTCCTGATCCGAAGAGAAGCTAGAACGCTGAGCAACAGCACGGATGCTACCGCCAATTTCGACACCGCGCTTTGCATTGGCGCTATCAGCCTTGGCTTGCAATGCCTTTTGATTATCCGCAACTACAGATGCCGATGCGGCAACCGATGCGGTAAGAAGGGCGATTAAAATATTTTTCATTTTCATATTCATCTTTAGCATCCTCCCTTAGAACCAAGCCTTGGTTTCGGCAGCAATGTAATGGGAATGCCAATCATTGTCAGATACGGTTTCATCAGAGTGCGTCATGAACTTGTAACGGAAGTGGAGACCCACGCGGTCAGAGAAGTCCCAGTCAAAGCCAAGGCCAATTGCGAAGTCCTTGTAGTTGATCGGAGCTTTCTTGACGAGATAAGAATTCACTTCGTAGATGTAAGTAGTCTTACCAGCCTGCGGTCTACCGAGAGTATTTGTTGCGGCTTCAAGGATGTAGGCCTTATCAGATCTGAACGTTTCGAAACCGAGGATACCCACCATGTGGAAAGTCGGTGTCACGGCGACGGTCGGTTCAAACTGGCCGTAGAAGCTCGTCAAAAGCATGTTGGACTGCTTTTCGGAAACAGCAAGCGGAGCAAAAGAAGTAGAAATACCAGAGAGGGCGAAGTAGCCAGTCATCATGATATTGCGGTCGGTACCGAACCAGTGACCGATATCGTAACCACCCATGAAGGAGAGGTAAGAAGACCACTTGGCATGCATCGGAACACTCGTATGGGCAGCCTGGTCGCCATTATCGTAAGCGGCAAAGGATTCCCACATTTCCCAAGTACCACCATAGAGACCACCGCGCTGACGGTACATCTTGACGCCTTCACCAGAATTCTTTTCAGCGCCAACACGATTAATATAACCAGCATTAGAGCTGTTACCAGAGTCAGCAACGAAGAGCGGCTTATGCTTTGTCCAGGAGTTTGTGCTTTCCCAAATATTGCGGCCGTTCAAACGGTAGTTGAAAGCAATCACGTCTTGACCCGGGTCAATCTGACGATGCTGAGCATACTGGAAGTCAAAGTAACCACGGTTGAAGCTCGGTTCCAACTTGAAGTTGATACCGGCCATGTTCGGGGAGTAGCGGAGCGCACCTGCGTTGAGGTAGGTTTCATCCTTGCGCCAGCCCGTGAAACGGGACGGGTTCGTGAGAGAATACGGAGAATAGAAGCCCGGCTGGAAGAACACGAGTTCAGCAGTCATCGGCCAACCTTCGAGGTACTTGCTCTGAGCCTTTACATAAAGACCGAGCTTCGGGTTTGCCATGCTAGAACGGTAGCCTTCCTTATTTGTGGTATAGCCCTTAGTTCTATTAACAGCTCCGGTTGCATCAACGGCATAATCAAGAGCCTGCGGATCCGGAATAAACACCGTGGAATCCGTAATGCTAACACCCACATCGGCCATCAAGTAGAGTTTCGGGGTAACGTTACCCTTCACATCAATTGTTGCAATGTGAGTATTGAGGAGGGTCGGGAAACCTAAATCGGTATATGTGGTCCACTGCGAACGGAATTCCGGTTCGAAGATGGTTCCCTTATCATAGGTAACACCCATGTAGTTCACACCGACGGTAAGGTTATCAGCAATCTTTTCCTTGGCGATACGGCCATGGAGCACTGTACCGCGGAAATCGTAACCACCGGACATTTCGAGTTCGCCCGGCTGACCACCGTACATACGGAGACCGTCACGAGTTGCCACGTCGGCATCGATCGGCTGGGCAACGAGGAACTGGGCCTTCATGTCGTACGGAAGCTGGTAGACGTTGGCAAAGACACCACCGAAAGAGCGGTTCGTCCAGAATGCACGACCACCTTCCTTGACCGGCTTAAATGCCTTTTCCTTATAGTAAGTAGACACGGTCTTTTCGTCTTCGAAAAGTTCGTACTGCCAAACGAAACGCGGGTTCGTTTCACGTTCCCACATGGTAAGCGGAGAGGCGTTTGCCCAAATAACACCGCCTGCGGTAATGTAGGCACCGAACACACCTGCACGGATATCGACACCAACGTTCAATTCTTCGTTAATCGTCGAAGAATAGTAGTCCGTAGAGTGGTCGAACAAGACACGTTCATTGTCGGCATTAGTCGGGGACTTGGTCGGATTCTTGGCCAAGTAGTTCGTATAAATACCGCTCAAGTCGAACGGGAACATGAGGTTCGTAAACAACGTAATGTAGGAGTTCGGCATTGCGACAACGTTGACGTTCAAGATAGCGTCGACGTTTGTGCGGGCCTTATCGTCCCTGACCCACGGGCTCTGTTCGGAATAGTGGAAATTCTTCAAACGGAAAGCCATGTAACCGGAGACTGCCAGTGGCAGATCGTCCTTACCCAAAAGAGTCGATTCCATGTTACCGGAAAGAGTATCCAACGAAGCGTGAAGGGAATCAAGCTGCAACTGCGGAGGGAGAGCCCACGCAGCACCGAGGCTAGACGCTAGTAAAAGAGAAGAAACTGTTTTGCGCATAAAATCCTCTTAAATCTCGTTGCGGAACGGATAATGAGCCGGGCCTTCGTACGGCTTGCCATGCTTCTTAATCACAATATCGTCGATCCAAACCTTGAAGGATTCGTTTTCATCCTTACGGACTTCGAGACGGAAGCCCTTGAAGTTGGACCATGCGAACGGGAGCATCACTTCGCGCGTGTTCTTTGCATCCCAGTAAACACCGGTATTACCGAAGAGTTTCAGAGGAATGCTGAAGTGCTTCCATTCAGTCGTAATTTCACCAAGACTCTTGGAACGGAGCTTGACCTGGAGGGATTCGCCGTTGCTCTTGACGCCATCGTCAACGAGCACGAACAAGGCGTTTTCACCACCCTGGGCACCCTTGATCCAAAATTCGAGAACACCTTCTTCCAAATAAGGAGTCAAGTCCACGGAACCCGCAATACAAATTGCAACGCCGGAATAGTCACTTGCGATAAGTTCGATTTCCATGGAAAGAGCACCTTCCATAGCGTACTTATCCGTGAGTACCGGTTCGGGGTTTTCACGCGGATACTGGTAGGTATAACCACCACCGCGAGGAATAGCCTCACGCATGACAACGGTGACAACTTCTTTATCAGGACGGAACGGCTTGGGATCCTTCATGACAAAGTGGGACTGGTCGCGGTCGCGGTAATCGCTAAAGCCGTAGCCAGCAAAAGAAGATGAAGCAAGAAGCATCGCCGCTAGAGCGGACTTCCAAATGGCTTTTTTTAAGTTTCCATTCATAATAGGTACAAATCTCCAAATTCGGATCGTCTACAATATAGCTTGTTTTTTGAGAAAACAACGCACCTGCATTGCAAAAAAGGCTTTGCAAACCTCGATCCCTCAACGAAATACCACTATCAAAGCCGCATAAACGCTGGACTCAAGCGTATACAGAAATTTTTAGCATCGCAACGTTTCGGAATGTTTACAAATTAAGATTTTTGATAGGCGTCACATGGACTCAAGCGTAAACACAACATAAGCATGTTTTCATTTTTCTATTTTGCAATTGAATATAGATTTTGAGAACAGGTATTTATAGCGAAACCTTTTTGGGGGTCAACATGTTTAAAAAAGTTCTTTCTTCTTTGGCTATCGGCTGCGCCCTCGGATGCTCATTCTGGGCATGCGACAGCGGGTCTGCAACAATTCCTACTGCACCCACTACCACCAAAGCCACTCCCGTAGACTACACCTTGGGCAGAACCATGAACGCCATTCTCGGGCGCGGTATAAACCTTGGCAATTCTTGGGATTCGGAAGGTGCAGACGACAGCGGTTGGGGAAACCCGATCAACGACGGGGATTTCGCGATTATCAAAGCCGCCGGTTTCAATTCCGTGCGCATTCCGGTTCGCTGGCAATACGGTTCCGATTACGGCACTCATACGGTAGACCCGGACCGCTTAAACGGCGTTCTGGCAGACATTCGACTCGCCATCGCAAACGGACTTGCCGTAGTTGTTAACTTCCACCACTATGTAGAATTGAACTGCGCCGGTGGCGGTGGCACAAAATCGGATGGCTCCAAGTGCAAATACGACGCCAATGAGTTCACAGCCGAAAAAGCGCACTTCCTTGCCTTGTGGGCGCAAGTGGCAGCCGCAATGGCAGAATTTCCCGATAACATGGTCGTTCTTGAAATTTTGAACGAACCTTCGATCCCAAACGCTACGCTCGTAGACCAATTGATGAACGAAGCTTATACCGTTATCCGCACGTATGCTCCGGGCAAAACCATCATGTTTGAGACTTACCACTTGGCAAAGTTCGAAGACATTGAAAGCTTGCACATGCCTGCAGACGGCAACATCATCTTTAGTGGCCACTATTACCTCCCCTACAACTATAGTCACGAAGGTCACGGCTATGAATGCAAGGGCGATGCCACATTGACATCCACTGCAGTTGATGATTTCGCTTACTATGTTTCTCTCGCCTACAAATTCTACCCCGATATAAACGGAATTGACCATATTCCTATGAACATGGGTGAATTCGGCGTTGCCGGTGGAGACAACAGCCCCTGCCAGTGGCAACAAGGTGATGGCCCCAGCGAGACAGGAAAAGCCTACTGGGCCGAAAAAACCGCAAAAGTAGCCGTCCAGTACGGGATATCTTTCCATTACTGGAGTTTCGGTCAAACAGGTGGGTTCCAAGCCTTCGATGGCAAAAATTGGCTTCCTGGATTCCCGGAATCTTTGATCTTCTAGAATCTAAAAACCGCCCCAAAGGCGAAACCACTACGGGCGAACCAAAGTGCCCGACCAGTGTTCATCAAAGAAGGCTTGGAACAGAGGTTCCGGGCCTTTTTTCAATTCTTCGATAACTTCGGCAATCGGGCGTTTGTTGCGGTAAAGTTCACGGAAAGCACGCTCGAAAAACGCAATGCGTTCCGGCGGGAATTCTTCGACATGCAAGCGAAGCGCATGAAGGTTGAGGGATGCAAAGCGAAGCGGGTTACCGAAAGCGCGACTGCACGGAGGAACATCGTAATCGACCTTGAGCGTGCCGCCCACGAAAGCGTAGGCGCCCACCTGATTGCGCTGCTGCACTGCAGTTGTTCCGCCGAGAGTGGCGAACTTGCCGATGCGCACATGCCCGCCAAGCTGGCAACCATTTGCAATGACCGCCCCCTCGCCAATTTGACAATCGTGCCCCACATGAGCATAAGCCATAACGAGGACACGGGAGCCAAGGCGCGTGCAACCACCCCCCTGCGCTGTACCGCGATTGAGAGTCGTATATTCGCGAATGATGCAATTTTCGCCAATTTCCAAGCAAGTCGGTTCACCGGCATACTTGAGGTCTTGTGGAGGCGCCCCTAAAATTGCACCGTCATAAACGTGCGTATTTGCCTTGATGGTCACGCCGCCATACACCCGCACTCGTGATTCGAGTACCACATTTTCGCCAATTTCCGCACCTTCATCAACAACGCACCAGGGGCCAATAATTGTAGACTCGTGGATTTTTGCAGAAGGATGAACGTAAGCGGAAGGATGGAGCATACCCGCAATTTAGTAATTTCCTATATTTCCCCGCATGGGTGGCATTATTATCGCATGCCTGACTGCACTTTACGCGTTCCTGTTCCTATTCTTCATCATAGGACTGTTAAAGACACATCGCTATAAAGGCCCCAAAGCGACCCCGAGCGTTTCTGTGGTCATCCCAATGCGTAACGAAGAGGAATTTGCAGAACGCACGCTCGAAGCAATAGCCGAACAAGACTATATCGGAGAATGGGAAGTTATTTGCGTTGACGACCGTTCTACCGATCGTACACTCGAGATTCTCGAAAAGTTCGCCGCCACGCACCCGCGATTCCGCGTTTTAAGCCTCCCGCAAGATTTACCGCAAATTGCAAGCCCCAAAAAGCGAGCCCTCGAAAGCGCCTTCAAGATTGCCAAAAACGAAGTTCTTTTGACGATGGACGCCGACTGCATTCCGCGCAAGAGCTGGATTACCGCCATGGCCGGACGATTTGTCGATGGCATCTGCATTGTGCAAGGCCCCAAGCAGAACAACGGCACACGCTCCATGCCGCACCTCTACCAGAAACTCGAAACGCTCGGCTACACCGCGATGGAAGCTGCAGGATTTAGCTGGGGCCGCCCGATTGTCGCGAGTGCCGCTTGCCTCGCCTACAAGAAAGACCTGTTCTTTAAAGTCGGCGGATTCGGAGACCTCATCAACCTCTCGAGCGGCGACGACGACATGCTCATCCACAAGATGATGAAAATTCCGGGAACAAAAGTCTGCTACAACCTCGATCGCGATGCAGTAATCGAGACCGCCCCGGTACATACGTGGAAACAATTGTTTAACCAGCGCGCCCGCTGGAGTAGCAACGGCACGAACTACGAAAGCAAATCGTACATTTTGCTCCTCACGCTCATCTACACGTACTACATCTGGATGTTCGTGAGTCCCTGGTGCGCCATATTCCTAGACTTTCCGTGGGAATGGTGCGTGTTCAGCATACTGCCGAAATTCCTTGTCGACTTTATCTTCCTCTCCATCGCATCGTGGAAGTTACATTCCAAGCGCCGCATGTTTGCGTTCTTGCCGGTGGAGCTGATTCAAATTCCGATGATTGTATTCTGCGTTCCCGCAGGAATCACCGGAATGTTTAGATGGAAGTAAGCTGCGGCTTCGCCCAGGCGAGGGCTTCTTCTGCACTCTTGATTTTGCCGTCGAGCTGGAGTTCAAAACTCTGCTTGATAAGTTCTCCCATTTCCTTGCCAGGCTTCATGCCCATTTCCATAAGCATTTTACCCATAAGGAACGGTTGCGGTGCCGAATCAAGCAAGTTAAGCTCTGCAGCCGCTTGCCACAATTTCTCGGGGAAATTCGCATCGCTAGCGTAGAATTCGTGCGGCGTGCTCTTTACAAGCAAGCACAAAAGCTTCAAACCGCCGAGTTTAACAGCGAGGCGGCGAAGTGCAGGCGCATTGTCTACAATGGCAAAGTCAAGATTGCGGTACTCGTTCAAAAGCAGCGGAACGATTTTCAACAAATGAGTTTCATTGGTGATGCGTTCCAGGAACTTGAGCGAAGTTTCCGGATTCCCGCAAAGGAATGCGGCAAACGCAAATTCCATGGCCTGCGCATCCGAAAGCGGCGCGCATTTAACTTTTCCAATAACCTCAGCATGAACATCCGCGAGACTCCTGCGCATGGATTCCATGTTATCAAGCATTTCACCCAAAGCATCCCAAGAATCATGCAGCGGAAAAACTTCTGGGAAAAATTCATTCAGCTTAATATCCAAGAACGCACGGAGGCCCATCGACGGCTTGCCGGGCTTCAAAAGCCACTTTTTGAATTCTTCAAAAAGCCTTTCGATAGAAAGGTCGGCAAGCGAAAGCGTCTTGCAAAGTTCTACCGTCTCGGGCGCAAGTTTAAGCGCAAAGCGGCTCGCGAACTGCACACCGCGCAAAATGCGCAAGGAATCTTCGACAAAAGCAGGCCCCACATGGCGGAGTAGCCCCTTTTTCAAGTCATCGATACCGCCATACGGATCGCAAAGCGTAAGCTCCGGCAGTTCCATGCCCATCGCATTGATCGTAAAGTCACGACGAAGTGCGGCTTCCTTGAACGAAAGTTTCTCGTCCGTATGCACCACGAATCCGCGATGTCCATAACCGACTTTACTTTCTGTACGCGGGAACGAAAAATCAAGCGAAAGGCCCTTCATCGCCAAATGGATGACGCCAAATGCTTTCCCGACCAAATTTGTACGGCCATATTTCTTTAGAATAGGGACAAGTTCATCTTGTGTAAGATCGTAAACTTCGACATCGTAATCGCGGCAATCCTTGCCCAAAAGCGCATCGCGCACCCAGCCGCCCACCAAAAAAGCGCGACCACCGGCTTCACGAATTTCACCAGCAATGGAAAGCAAGCGCCTGGGCAGATCCGGTTCAAACGACTTGCCCGCAAGAGTCATTATGGTTGGCATTACTTATTTGCCTCGACAGACTTATAGCGGTCGTAAATGCTTGTGGTCTTTTCTTCAGAAGAATCCTGCAACAACGTGGAAACAGGAATAACGCTCTTGGACGTATCGCTTATCGAAGAATTTTCCGTATTGGCGTAGCGCTCATAAATGCTCGCATTCGATTGCCCGGATTCATTTTTCTTTCTTGATTCTTCTGCGCGGCAAGTGCGAAGTTCATTTTCAATATAAGCGCGCTGGTCCGGGGAATACGTCTGCGTATTCAAGCGGTATTCGATTTCTTCACAAACAAGTCCCTGGCGTTCACCGGCACAGCCAGCAAACAACACAGCAACAAAAAAGAGAGCAATTCCAACAAACTTATTCATAGCAACCCCATTAATGGATAATCAAGAGTTTTCCTTTTCTCACCTTGGTGCCGCCACGAACAACATACTGATAAACACCGGGCGCCACGATAGATCCATTTTCCATGCGGCCATTCCATTCGGCTCGGCCACCAGAAATCTGATTACCACTCAACGATACCACCAGTTTTCCGCCCCTGTTATAAACGCTAACGATAGCATCATCGGCAACATTGGCAAACGAAACGTACGGCTGTAGCTTCGGTCGGAACGGGTTGGGGTAAACCTTCACGTCTTCGCGGGCATCATCGGTCATGTTATTTTCGGTACTGCGAACATCGTCTCTCTTGTAACGGGTAATTCCATTGTCATGGGCAAACCAGACCATGCCAAGCACAGTATCAACAGCCACATCCTGAATCTTTTCGCTTAAAAGACCATGACGGGACGTAAAATGCAGCACAGACAATGTATCGGGGCTTGTCGGGCGCGGAGTCAAGCGGTAAGCACCTTGCGATGACGTTCCCACCCAGAGATTTCCTCGGCTATCGACATCAAGACTTGTATAGACCGCACCGCTAAGACCATTTGTCGAAAGAGGTGTCTTCAAGTCATTTTCATCTTTATCCCAATACACCAAGGAAGATGTCGTCACCATCCAAACATTGTCCGTCTTCGGTTCATAAACCAAGTCCAGCGGAGTCGAAATGGATTCACCGGAATACGTTTTTCTATAAGTCGTATCGACCCTAGAAATGTCTCCACCCATCTTATTCGGAGGCGGGAAGGTAAACACATCCAGGCCACCATTTGCATCGGTCGTCGTTGAAGCACGGGTTCCTACATAGACAACCCAATTGCCGTTTTCATCGATTCGAGCAAACATCGGCCCACCAATAGGCGCAGAACCGACATTGCTTGCGCAGGACATCGGATTTCCATTTTCGCCAAGTTCAACATAAATCAAGCTATACCCTTTATTCGATGCCGAAGTCGTCAAATAGCCCATGTTGTTAGGCGCAGGCGTTGTAGACACGGCAATCGTAAATCCCGACTTGCTCGTTTCTTCGGTAAAGTCATCCATGCAATAATCTTTTTCCTTATTTGCAAAAGAATACGATTCTGCAAGCGTTTCGGCCCAGCCGCTATACAAAAGATAACCCAACCCCCAAATATGGTAGAAGGTTCCACCCGTAGGGAGCACGGACAATGTTTTCAAGTTATGGACTCGAGCGTCTGTTCCATTCCTAAAGACAGAATACGCCGGCTTAGGATCAGTCCATCTAAAGTTTTTATCCTTGCCAGAGAAATAATAGTACGACAAATAGCCATCTTCGGTAGCGGCCAACACGCCCCCCTGAGGAAGCGCTTGAAGTTCGTAGGTATATCTCAGCGGGAACGGCTTATATTCCGTCAAGTCCGTAAATTTGCCATTATCGTAATAGAGGATAATTTCAGGACCACCCAAGACTGCAACACCCTTCGGCTGCAATGACACCCAACGTACACGGGACCTGTAATAATAACGGTGAGCCTTTTTACCATCAGGACCCTTGATTTCAACAGAATCGCGCTCGTACAGAATGGAATCCTTCAACACCTTTCCACGTACAGAAACCATCGATTCCGTTTCGGTAAACACAGAGAATGTATCAAGAGCAACACGCGTCTCGCCATCCTTGTCCCAGATTCTCATGCCTTCCGTAGCAAACGTCTGGATTTTGCCGTCTTTCCAGGCAATCGACTTGATGGGTTCATTGCTGCTTGACGCGCTCTTGATGATTTTCCAAGAATCCGGGTTATACAGCTGGACATCGGAATCCAAGTTTTCCCAATCCATTTTGCGCATGTAGATGCCACCACCTGCAGCGACAATCAAAGAATCACCTCGAATATCCATCGCACTTACTGTAAAGGCAGAAACGCTAATATCCGCAATACGCTCCACAGTGAGGATGGATGTCATGGTCTTAAGGCTAAAAAACGAAAGTCGGTCTTCAAAAGCAATCACCAGCACCGGGCCGCCCAAGAGCGCCATTCCCGGAACCACATGCGTATTGCTGCCGGCATAAGAGCGGCTAAGGACCTGCCAAGAACCACCCGGCAACATCGTCGAAATAACACCAACATCGCTTACCGCGAACACACCAAGGTCAGAGACCGCAATGGCACTCATAGCCTGGTCGCCAAGACCATTCGATGTCGTGTACAAGTCATCGGCATTATTCGCTCGATAGCGAATGCCTCCTCCCGTAGCCATGAGCAAGCCTTCGCCACTAGGAATCGCAGCCTTGACCGGATAAGGGCTAGAAAAGTTGAGCCACTGGTCTTGCGCCAAAACCGACGTGACCATGGAGAGGATACAAATAAGATGGATTAACGCTTTCACAATCTAAAATTACAAATTTTAAAAACTTTTCAACCAATGTATTCAATAATTTCCCGCAATGAAGCCTCACGTCCCGTTATCATTTTAATCCGGTCTTTCTGCATGGCCATTTTTTCTTGCATTTTTTGAATCGCCACCTGCCGGCGGTGAACAACGCTCCCCTTAGAAAGCCCCGTCAACAGGCTCAAATCACGGAGACTGAGCCCGCCCACAACAGAAAGTTCCAAAATCATTTTTTCAAGCGGGTTTAAGGCCTCGAGCAACAACGAAAACTCGCCCATGACCGCCTCCATGCCAAGATCATCATCGGGAGCCACGCACGCATCGGCTCCACTCGCCTCGTAAGCCGCTTTAGGCTCGGACAGGCAAGAAAAGGGGATTTCGTGAATTTGGTGCCTTTTGCGGTAATCGTTGTAGTGACAATGCAAAAGTACGGTCTGGAGCCACGCAAAGAGATGGATTTGGTTGTTCAACTCCCCTGCATTTCTACAAAAACGTAGTGCCACTTCCTGAAACAAGTCATCAGCTTCGTCTTTTGTCGCACACTTTTGCAAGCACAATTTGTATATTCTGTAGGAATATTTTTTCCACACAGAACCTACCCAATTGGGGGGACGGTTACCAAGGAAACCCTTATATGACATATTTTTTTGAATTCTGATTTATCCGATTACTTTTAAGTGAGATTCAATTTATGAAAATTTTAGACAAATTTAAGGTTTTTGAAAATTTTGCAAACAACCGTTTGCAAAAAGCGTCATTTTGCATCCTATTGTTTGCAGCCGTTGCCTTTGCAGAAGAATTCAACATGAACAATATGCCTCCTCCCGAGGCTAGTTTGCACTATTCTACGGGAGCACTCAAAAAGGGTTCTAGCGTCACGGTAGACATTACCATTCCTGATAATTGGCATGTCAACGCCAACGTTGCCGCCGATGAATTTTTGAAGCCGTCGTCTATCGAAATTTCGGCACAAGGAATTCACTTTGGAGAACCCAAGTGGCCTGAACCCCTCAAGGAATACAGCGAAGCCTTGGATCTCGAGAATCTTGTTTTCAGGGGACATTTCCAAATCCATCTCCCTATCGAAAGCATCGACAACAATTACGATAGCCTCACAACTTCGGCAACATTCCATTACCAGGCATGCGATAATTCCATTTGCCTTGCGCCTTCCCAAGTCACATTTGGGCTAAACGCACTCGGCTTTGCGCAAAAAAGCGGTTTGCAGCCAGCACCTTTAAAAAAAAACGATGACGACGAAACAAGCAACACGCCCAGTTTCCAAGAATCGGTAAACTCGACTGTTGCGAACAAAAGTTTCGCGGGTACGATTATTTTGCTTTTGTCCGCACTGCTCGGCGGTTTGATTTTGAACCTGATGCCGTGTGTGCTGCCAGTGCTTTCGCTCAAACTGTTTAGCTTAATGAAGCAAGCACGGGAAAGCCGCGGGCGCCTACTTCTGTTAGGCGCCACAACGACAGCGGGGATACTTGCAAGTTTCTGGCTGCTCGCCGCTGTCGTTGCCGCCGTCAAGGCGGGCGGCGGAAATGCAGGCTGGGGAATGCAATTCCAGAGTGCAGGCTTTATCGCGTTCATGGTCGTGATTCTGAGCGCCTTTGCGATGAGCTTCTTCGGAGTCTTTGAAATTTGGCTCCCCGGAAGTGCCACAACCAAAATGGACAGCGCCGGTCGCAAGCAGGGAATTATCGGTGCGTTTTTCACTGGCGCGCTCCTCGTTCTCTTGAGCACGCCGTGCTCCGCACCGTTCCTCGGAACTGCCATGGGTTTTGCCTTTACCGCCTCGACCCCTGTGCTGTTCCTGTTTTTCACAGCGGCAGGCGTCGGGCTTGCACTCCCCTACATGCTCGTAAGCGCATTCCCTAAAGTTCTAAAAGTATTCCCGAAACCGGGCGCCTGGATGGTAACGCTCCAAAAGATCATGGGCGTTCTGTTGCTCGCCACCGTCGTTTGGCTTTTGTGGATTGTACACGAACAGTCCGGCAATTTTGGCGTAGGCATCTTTGCAGCGATTTCGCTATTGAGTATAGCCTTGAGCTTTGCCATCGGAAACATCGCGCCACCGGGCGTCGCATTTTTCCGCGAAGTTCTCGCCGTTGGCGGTTCTGTAATTTTCCTCTTCGTAATCTGGTTTGCATTCGCTTCACCAAAATACGAAGATGAAGTAGACGCAAGATTCAAGGCAAGATCGGTACAGCTCGTTACTGAAGACGGATGGTACCGCTACACGCCGGAAGTCATTGAAGAATTCGCCAAGGCCGGACGCACAGTATTCATCGATGCCACCGCAGACTGGTGCATCACCTGCAAGGCAAACGAAGCCGCAGTTCTCAACCGCGAAGATTTTAGACGCGCCATGGACAGCCTAAACGTCGCCCTCGTAAAAGCAGACTGGACTCGCGAAACGCCCGAAGTCACAAAGCTCCTCCGCAGCATGGGCAAGTCCGGAGTGCCGGCTTATGCCATCTACCCCGCCGGTGACAAGAGCAAACAAATTGTGTTGCCGGAACTGCTCACGACAAATGCGATTGTGGAAAAAATAGCCGGCAGTAAATAGCAGAAAGTGGTTGATGATTAGCAAGCCATAGGCTGTGTTTACGTCATTGCGACCCTCGTAGAGGGGAAGCAATCCATCCCATATGATGTATGAAATGAACAGTTTCATCGGAGCAGTCATCCTGAGTGGTTTTAACCGCGAAGGATCCAGTTAAATCTCGAAATTCTTGACATTAAAAAAGGTGGCTTGAGGCCACCTTTTTTCGCTTTACTGGCGATGCCGGAATAAATCCGGCATGACAACATTAAACGCGCTTGCCTTCGCGCTTGTAGCGTTCGATGCATTCCTGGTAGAAGTCGAATGTCTGCTTGGCAATCGTCTTCCAGCTAAACACGTCAATGGCGCGCTTGCGGCTGACTTCGCCCATCTTCTTTGCAAGTTCCGGATTTTCGAGAATCTTGTTAAGTTTGTTCGCAAAATCCGTCTGGAAGGCCTTCGGATCAGCCGGTTCAAAGTTCGTTGCAGACACAGCCTTGAGCGGCACGAGATAACCCGTTTCGCCATCGACAATGATTTCCGGAATGCCACCGACAGCGCTACCCACAACCGGAGTACCGCAGCTCATGGCTTCGAGATTGATAATGCCAAACGGTTCATAAAGAGACGGCGTTGCAAAAACGGTTGCATGGCTGTAGAGCACGCGAAGTTCCGTGTGCGGCACAGCATCCTGAATCCACACGACGCCATCGCGTGTCTTCTGGACTTCTTCAATCAAGCGCTTGCATTCATCGGCAAGTTCCTGCGTATCCGGCGCACCGGCACAGAGCACTACCTGGGCGTTCTTGTCGATTTGCGGAATTGCCTGGATGAGCTGGCTAATGCCTTTCTGGCGCGTAATACGACCCACAAAGAGCACGAACGGACGCTTCGGATCCACGCCCCATTTCTTCAAGATTTCTTCATCAAATGTCGGCTTGTAAAAGTCCGGATCAATACCATTGTAGATAACCTTCACACGGTCTTCCGGTACACCATAAAGCTTCATCACATCGCGCTTCATGCCTTCGCTCACAGCAATCACGCCATCAGCGGCTTCATAAGCGGTACGTTCAATCCAGCAGCTCATGTTATAGCCGCCGTCACCAAGCTGTTCAGCCTTCCACGGACGGTGCGGTTCAAGAGAGTGCGTCGTGAGAATGAGCGGGCACTGCAAAAGGCGACTTGCAACAACGCCACCAAAATGGCTATACCAAGTATGGCAATGAATAACGTCGATATCCTTGAGCGATGACATCCACTGGAGATTGATGTCCAAAGGCTTCAAGATTTTCTTGAAACGTTCGTCAGCTGGATTGCATTCAAGCTTCTGGCTAAAGCCAATCGCACGGATGTTGTCGGCATCATCGTTCTGCGGGCCAAAACAACGGGCTTCGATATGGCAGAGCTTGGAAAGTTCCTGGCTCAAGAACTTGACGTGAATACCTGCACCGCCATAGATTTCTGGCGGAAATTCATTAGTAAGGATTGCAGCGTTCATAATACAGCAAACAGTGTTTAGTGGGCAGTGGTTAGGTGGATGTCCGCAAACTGTTTTCACTGATAATATTAAAAATTTACACTCTGAAATTCAATAGTTTCACTATCGCAAACTATTGAATTGTCTCCATCATCACTTTACAATTTCTTGTGCTTTTTCAATATCGCGTATAATTAAAAAAATGCATAAAACAAACGCCCCGACCATAAAGATCGGGACGCTTGGTGTTTGGAGTGTTTAGAATGAAAAATTAGAAGTTCTTGCAGGTGCCTTTCCAGTGGCCACGTTCACCGATGATTTCACCGTTGATGTAACGACCGCTCGAACCGACAAAGTCTGCCTTGCGGAAGTCTTCGCCACCGAGGTGCCAACGCATCCAGGCAACCGTTGCAGCCATGCCGCCCCACGGACCGGAACCATGACCCCAGCCGCATTCGCCCTGCTGGCATTCATTGCCCTGGCCGCCCGTCATCTTGATGAGGCATGCCGGAACCTTGACGCCGGGGTTGTTGTAGTCGGCTTCGGCGTTCGGGCGTTCCATACCGCCTTCGCCATACACGATACCGATTGTTTTGCCCTGCGGAACTTGAGACATTGCAGTATGTCCAAGGTCACCGCTATTGTTGAGCATAGCGGTAATAACGCGCTTGTCTTGAATGACCATTTGTTCGGATTCGAGTCCACCCATAGAGTGTCCGGAACAACCAACAACATTCATGTCAAGTTTCTGGTACAAAGGATCATTCGGATCGTTATTCTTCTTTGCAAGCCAATCGAGAGCGGGCTTACCCTGCGAAGCGTTACCCGGAGATTCGCGGAGCGCAATCACCACGAAGCCATGAGAAGCAAGGCGACGGATCATTCCACCGTATGCACCCGGTTCCGTGCCGCCACCCGGCCCCCACACGACAATAGCGTGCTTCTGGTCGTTAGAAAGCTGTTCCGGATAAGCAAGGATTCCTCCACCATCGTGACCGGTGCGTTCAATGTACTTGACTCGCATCTGGTCCTTCGTTTCGTCCTTACCTTCGGCAAGGAAAACGCCCTTCGGCTTCGGAGCTTCACTAGAAGAAGATTCCACCTTTTCTTCGGAGCTGGAGGAGCTTACAGCAGGAGCCTTTTCAGAGCTGGAACTTACAGCCTTAGCTTCGCTAGAGGAACTTGCCGGTGCAACATCTGCGCTTGAAGCAGGATCCGCTACAGAGCTGGAACTTGCAACAACATCAGCGGAAGATTCCGGATTCTGGGCTGTCGCGCTGCTAGATTCTGCAGCAGAGGATATTTCGGTGCCACCTTGTTGATTTAATTCGCCACCGCCCTGAACATCGGATGTAGAACTAGACGATTCATCGCCCGGCTGAACTTCTTGAACAGAGCTAGACGAAAAATTGCCATAGTTATTCATCGCAGAGGTGACTGCGTCTTCACCGCAATTCATGAAGGCCAATGAGCTGGCCAACACCATTGTCTTTAAGAGTTTAGATTTCATTTTGTTCTCCTATTTACCATAACCTGATTAGAAATTACCTAAAAAATCCTTGATATTACAAGGGTTGGAGAAAGTCTCATGGATAAAAAATCCAAATGATCAATTTATTCAAAATTCACAATTTACGAAAACATGATTTTCGAAACCACAATTTTTCAAATTCGCAAATCACAAAAATTAATTTGTTATAAACACAAAAAAAATCCCGACCGCATGGGTCGGGACCTTTGGTTGTTGGAGTGTGGAAATATCTATTGCTTAATTAGAAGTTCTTGCACTGGGTTTTCCATTTACCCTGCTTACCAATGATGGAACCGTCAATGTACTTGCCACTGCTGCCGACGAAATCAGCCTTGCGTTCCGTTTCGCCACCGAGATGCCAACGCATCCATGCAACTGTTGCAGCCATGCCGTCCCAAGAACCGGAACCATGACCGTAACCGCCTTCGGAGTTACGCGGACCACCCGTCATTTCGATGAGGCAAGCCGGAGCCTTCACGCCAGCGTTGTTGTAATCGTTCTTGGCGTTGTCCTTTTCCATACCGACTTCACCGAAGAGGATTGCAATCGTTCTGTCCGTTGCGACCTTGTTGGCACCTGCACCATTCCAGTCACCACTGTTGTTGAGGAACGCTGTCAAGACGCGCTTATCCTTGATAACAGCCTGTTCAGATTCAAGACCACCCATGGAGTGACCGGAGCAACCGACCGTATTCATGTCGAGCTTGCCAAACAGCGGGCTATTCTGATCCTTGTTCTGCTTGTCGAGCCAATCCAAAGCCTTTATGGCCTGGGAAGCATCACCCGGAGATTCCTTGAGAGCAATCACAACAAAGCCATGCGAAGCCAAGCGACGGATCATGCCTTCATAAGCACCCGGTTCGGTACCGCCACCCGGTCCCCAAACCACGACGCCGTGCTTTTGAGTCGAAGAAAGTTGCTTCGGATACGAGAGGATTCCACCGCCATCCCAGCCGGTGCGGGTCTTGTATTCCACCTGCATCTGGTCCTTTTCTTCTTCCTTGCCACTAGCAAGGAAAATGCCCTTCGGGGCTTCGCTTGAGCTGGATTCCACCTTCTTTTCGCTGGAAGAAGACTCCACTTTCTTTTCGCTCGAAGAGCTTGCCGGTTTTTCAGCTACGCTGGAGCTAGAGGCCGGTTTTTGCACATCAGCGCTAGAAGTTGCACTTTGGGCGCCGGCGCTAGAAGCAGGCACAGCATCGCTGCTAGATGTCGGAAGCGGATTCGTGCCCGGGCCACAAGCGTCAGGCAAGCTAGAAGCCAAGCAGCTTTCATCGCTGCTAGAACTGAATACAGCATTCTCAGCCGTCGAACTGGACGAAACTTCGGCAGCTCCATTCTGCCCCTGCTGCTGACCAGCCTGTTCCACAGAGCTTGAAGAGCCCTCAACGCCCGGCTGGACTTCGCCTGCGGAACTGGAAGAGAATCCAGCTGCATAATTGTTAATTGCAGAAGTGACAGCCTCGTCTCCGCAATTGAAGAAAACCAATGAGCTGGCCAACACCACTGTTTTTAAGATTTTTGATTTCATTCTTTGTACTCCTCGTGTTTTTGGCAAAACCTACAACCCATCCATTAGCCCTTGAGGAGGCTATTTTTAAACTAAATCAAAACGGAAGGAGTAAATACTTATGTAAAATTCCTTTTATTGACAAAAAATCCATAACACCCCTAAAACAAAGAAAAAGCCGGAACAAAAATTTCCGGCAAAATTGCATAAAACAGAATTTCAGCCCCAAATTTCGCCCAGTTTTGAACTGGGTAGGGCTCAAAAAAAGCATTATAGGCTATCTGGGAGCGTAAATGCGCGACATGAATTCCGCGCGGGTCTTTTCGTCCGTCTTGAAGCGTCCGAGAAGCTGCGTCGTCACCATGGTTGCACCCGGCTTTTTCACACCGCGCATCGTCATGCACATGTGGCTAGCTTCGAGAACCACGGCAACACCCTTCGGCTGCAAAACCTTCTGGATGAGTTCTGCAATCTGGCGGGTCATGCGTTCCTGAATTTGCGGGAAACGGGCGTAAAATTCCACCACACGCGGGATTTTCGAAAGACCGACCACGCAATCACCCGGGATATAGGCCACGTGAGCCTTACCCGTGAACGGCAGAAAATGGTGTTCGCACATGCTCGCGAACTCGATATCCGGCACGATAATCATTTCATCGTACTTTTCGTGGAAACGCGTCTTGAGGATGTCCTCGGCCTTCATTTCGCCCGTAAGGCTCGTCATGAGTTCGGCGTACATCTTCGCAACACGCTTTGGCGTATCGATAAGGCCTTCACGGTTCGGGTCTTCGCCCATGCCTTCCAGAATCATCCGGAAGCCGTCTTCCATTTTCTTGAAATCCATCATGCGAGCAATTATAAAAAAATATCCAGTGTCGGGCAACCGCAACCGGGTTGAAATTGCATCACGGCTTTTAAATCCAGCAATTGCGCCAGCGAGTAAATATCACTTTTTTACAAAGTAATAAGAACGTTTGCAAAGTCTTTCGCGTTTTGATTGTTAGACTATATGATACGCTATTTAATGATACACGAACGTATCATTATTAAAATTTCGCTTTAAAAAATTAAAAAAATTGATGTTTTTGATCAAAAATTCGAGACTTTGTAATATTTTTTGTTGTTTTCAGGAATGTCGCGAAATTAAATTTATAGATGTCGGGGCACATTAGCGCCAACAGAAAACGAAAGGGAAATGAACATGAGGCCCATTCTTGATTATTTGGATTATCGCTGCTACATGCGCGATTTCTACGAGGAGCGGAAGAAGTCATCCGCGTTTTCGTGGAGGGAATTCGCCAAGCTAGCCGGATTCGTCTCGCCCACGTACTTGAAACTGGTGTGCGACGGAAAGACAAACTTGAGCAAGCCCGGCATTCAAAAAGTCGCGAAGGCTATGGGTCTCGAGGGATTCGAACGAACCTTCTTTGAAAACCTAGTGCAATTGGGCCATGTGAAAAGCGATGCCGAGAAGAAGACCGTGCTTGCAAAAATCCTGCAGTCGGCCAAGGAGAACAAGATGCACGTCCTGAATGCGGACGGTTTCCGCTTCTGTGAACATCCGGTGTGCCCGATCGTGCGGGAACTTGCCCCGCTGATGCCCGGCGCACTTCCAAGCGAAATGGCCGCAAAAATCAATTCCGAGGTCACGGCGCTCGATGTCCGCGATACACTCCAGTTCTTGGTAAAGACAGGACTTCTAAAAAAGACGGGCGAGAATTCCTACGAGCAGACTTCGAAAATGGTGAAGATTTCGAAGGACGCCTTGCCCCTGACGGTACGCTCCATGAACCGCGAAATGGGCCGTCTCGGCTTTCTGTCGCTGGACAACACAGAAGTTGACGAACGAAGCGTCTCGGGCCTCACCATGGGCGTCGACGAAATTACCTACCGCCGTATCGTGCGCGAGGTGGACGAGTGCCGCCGCAAGGTGGCCGCCATCGCCGGCGAATGCAAAAAAATTAACCAGGTCTACCGCCTGAATCTGCAACTTTTCCCCCTGACGAAAAAAGTCGATGAAACCTAGAGGAATGTATGAATATGCTGAAAACTTTGAGTAGCCTACCAATTGCCGCATCATTCCTTGCCGTCGCATTTTTCGGCGCCTGCTCCGAAACCGAGAACCCGCAGGATGCCGGCGTCTGGGTAGACGAACCCGCCATTGCGATTAATGAAAGTTCGTCCAGTTCAGAAAATTCGTCTAGTTCACTTTTGGAAATCAAATCCTCAAGTTCTGTCGTGGAGGAAAGCAGTTCCTCGGTGAAAGTAGAGTCATCAAGTTCATACAAAGTCGGAATACACTTTCCGGAACATAACGGATGCGGAATAGCACCCAAAATCTACACAGACCCACTGGAAACAATGCCCACTGCGAAAGCAGCAAAGATAAAAGCGGGATCCGCCAAGGAGCCCTCGTACGCAGCCATTATGATGAAAGATGAGGAACATGGAGTCCTGAGCGCCTTTGTCGAAAAACGTCTCGAGGTTCTTGAAAAACAAGGAGCAGCACACGATTCCGCTTGGATACAGGCGGCAGAAGAACTGTTGCAAGAACTCGGTCTAGACTCCCTACTTGCCGATCGTCAAATGCCGGTATATTATATGGAATATACCTTGTTCTACCTTTACAGAAGTGGCAGCGATCAATTGAAAGCGTATTTGGTCGACGATTTTGCAGACGGCAAGCTTGAACCGAAAAATTACTGCTTCAGTAATAAGCCATACGATACATTTGACCAAGTTGCCTTTAATTTCATGCCCATAGGGTGCGTATACGATGAGCACGATATTTTGGACCCGGAAGCCATCATCAAGAACATCTGGCGCAAGTGCTCCGGAATGCCGTACTGCAGCGATGCGATGGTCGGGATGTTCAACAAAGACAGTTCATTAGTATGCAAAAGTAGCAGGTATTACGCTTATACCATAACTGACAATTATACCATAAATGACGATACCTATACCAATTGGGAAATAGCCTCTCCACTGGATGTCGAAACGTCGGGAAACCCTTGCGACGCCGACGGCAAGTTCATCGTGAGCCGCAAGAACCCCGATCGCTCCTATATTTGCACAGCCGATAGTGGATGGGATTCAACAACGACCGTCAAGATCGAAATGAAGCAAATCCCGTGCGATACAGTAGGAGCATTGTTCAAGAGCAAACTGAATCCTGGAGGGGTTTATATTTGTAGGGATACCGTCTGGACCGGGGAATATCTCTGGAATCGAGAATATACCCTAAATACATGGGACAAGGCGACTCCTTTTGAAGCCGAAGTCGCGGACGTTCCCTGTGAAAAAAATGGGGAAATGATAAAAAGCGTCGTGGCTCCGGATTCATTCCATATTTGTAGGGACGGCATTTGGGGATTAGCCACCCGCTTGGAAAGGGAAACCTACAAGATCCCATGCGACGAAGAGGGCAAACATTTCGAAAGCCAAGAACTCCAATCTATGTATTATGTGTGCCATGAAGGCAAATGGCATCAATTTGACGAAATCACTTGCGAAAATGGCGCAAGGTACTCTACGGCCAATGAAAAGGACAAAAAATACAAGACGAATTATGCCTGCAAAGACGGAAAGTGGTATTCAAGCAAAGACGAATCCTGGGAAATTCCATACGAACTTTATTTCAATCCCAACATTGAATACGGCTCGTTTTCAGATCCGAGAGATGGTCGCACCTATCGTACCATTGGCTACCGAGGAACAACATGGATGGCCGAAAATCTCAAGTATCAAGGAACTCCAGAAACCTTTGAAGTTGACAAAAAATACTGCAAAAGTGACAATTGCAAAAATTCAGGTTACTACTATACCATAAATGCTGCGGAACAAGCCTGCCCGGAGGGATGGAGATTCCCGACAGATAACGAAGTTGCACTTCTAAGTACTCCTGACGACTCAGAAGAAGTTAGTGTGTCCTCGACGCGAAAGTTGTTCAATGCATTGTTCTCGCAGATGAATAGCTTGGGCCTTGGCTATGATGGATTGGATAAAAATGGACTGAGTTTCACCAAGACCGGCCTATTTAATAGAGAAGTCTATGTGAATAGCGACTATCAGTACTTCTGGATCCAGGATACCGGATGGAAAGACATAACGGTAGCGGAAATAACAACCTACGAAATAAAGTCTCGCAAATTCTCCAGTGACATAAACAACATCAAGGCTCCCGTCCGCTGTGTCAAAGAATAAAAAAATAAATCCCGCGATTTTTTAACCGCGGGATTACCTGTATTAAACAAACACGACTTCGTTGCCTGTGCGAGGCGTTTCCGCGCGGTTCGGGAGTCCCGATTCCGTATCGGCATAGCCAATCGCCACAGAAGCGTAAACGCGTTCATCTTCCTTAAGACCAAGACCGCGCAGGTATTCCAAAAGCGTCGGGTCTTCATTCAGCCACTTGAGCTGATTGATGTAGCAACTGCCAAGGTCGAGTTCATTCGCGGCAAGCATCATGTTTTCGACAGCGCAGGCGACATCCGCCATGTTGTTGCCATATTCTTTTTTATTCGCAACGACAATAAGCACAGGCGCCGTATAGCAGAAAGAATAATTGCCCTTGCGCGAAAGCGTGATGGAATTCTTGAGGCTCTTGTAAAGGTCTTCGCGGAGTTCCATCGCAGCAAAAGCAGACTGCACCAGTTCCTTGAGTTTTGCAATCACCGTCGCATCCGAAATCACAAAGAAGTGATTGGTCTGGCAGTTTCCGCCGGTAGGTCCAAAACGGCCCGCTTCGGCAATGGCTTGCAATTTTTCGAGTTCAACAGGCTGTGCCTTGAACTTGCGCGTGCTACGACGAGTCTTGATAGCTTCGAGTGTATTCATATAATCTCCAAATTTATTTATCCTTGACACAAAGTGTTTGCACCATCGGGTACAAATCCTTCGGGCAATCTACAACGCGACGACCTAATTCACCGCGGTCACGCCATGCAATTTCAAAACATTCCTGCGTTTTAGAATTCTTCTCAGTTGCAGACCAAAAGATGTCAAAATATACGTTATTGTTCTCGTAACATCCGCTCATATACAATTTAAAATACCACAAAACAGGAGAATCGTTCCGAAGCATCAAATCAGTCGTCAAATACGAAATATAATCTTCTTGCTTAAATTCTTCTATCGAAGGAATATGGAAACCCTCGGGACAAAACGACATTGCACTTGCCCAATCCATATAGGCAGTTTCATCAAAGTCCAACAAGGACACCGTTTCAACATTTGCGGAACGTCGGTTACACTCGCTATATTTCTTGACATCGACTTTCCACGTTTCATAAAAAGTCTCAAAACTTTCACTTTTATTATCCAAAGAATCTAACGACAATCTTTCTTTTGAACGTTCCCGATGCAAGAATAAATTCTTATTGTAGAAATACGCATCATACCCACCGCTTGCCAAATCTACATGGGAAAGGTACATCGTATTTTTTGAAAGGATAAAACGGTAAAGATTGTTATCGACCGTTACAGAATACACCGAATCATCCGTAAACGTTCCGCCCTTGAATTTTTCTTTTTTAAAGGACTCCGGCATTGTGTAAGGTTCTTTTCCCAAGCGAATTTCTCGCCAATCCAAAACGCTATCGATTTTTGTACAGCCAAAAAATGCATCCGCTTTTTCACTCCAATAAATCGTCTTTTGCAAATTCGAATTGCATTTGCCCAAGCTATCACGGAATGCATAAGGTCCTGCTTCTAACGCAGGCATTTCACGCCACGACCTTACAGAATCGCACATATAATAAGTTCCGCCATAACGCTTCACAAGTCCATACAAACTATCTGTACAGAACAGGCCATCTTTTTCAGGAGGCATTACAGAATCAGCAACTACAGGATACCAACGCCCATCCCTACATATAAAGAAATCATCTCCATAGCCAATTCTCAAATTAATCCGGTCCCTTTCACAAGGGATATTATCAATCATCGGCGGAATCATTTCGTCATCTTTTATTTTACGCCAATGACCGATACCCCAGCAACCGAATTTCACAAAGCCATCTTCTTCAATGCAATATTCCGCTTCGCAAATAAAATATGTACTATCATATTTTACAACATGATTTTGGAACCTAGAATCGCAAGTATCGTTAAAATACACAGGCGGATAAACTTCTCGCCATACAGGCGAATCAGAACCCGCCCAATAATCTTTACATGAATAGTAGACCCCAAGATGTTTGCCCACCTGATTAGTTTTCGTGCATCCGCCCAAATAATATATCAAGGAATCTAGTTGCACCCATCTTCCAAAAGAGCAATGCACAAAAACACTATCTAGCTGTTTTTTATTCCCATCGTCCTTACATTCCCCAAATTGATCAAGTGCTTTCGCATGCAATACTTCTGCATACAAAGAATCTTTTTCGTTAAAATCAGTTTTCACATATTTATCGGTCCAAGCGCAATTTTTCTCATCGAGACATTCACAATAGAAAAGCGAATCGTGCATATAAAAGGCATGATTCTTGGTAGCGTAACTACCGCATGTTCCAAACTTGTACGTCAGCAAAGTATCGCGGTTATTTTCGATTTTCCATACATTTTCATCTTTCTTGCATAAATAATTTAAACCGTTATGTTCGACAAGAGCCGTCTTCGACAGCAAACATGCTCCGATAGAATCTTCGAAAAGAGTCGCCAAACGGATATAGGAATTAGACCCGCCCCATTTTTCAAATTCACATACAAATCTACGACCATAAAAGTCGCTACTCTTTTTTTCAATTATCGCTTGGCAAGTATCGCACATCGAGAATTTTATTCCGTAACTATTTTGAATAAAATTATGCCAATATTTATACTCGTTCCAAAAGGTATTCCTCGAAGAACTCTTAAACGTAGGCTTACCATTCTCACCGATTGTATTTTCAAAAGTAGCAAGCCACGCATCGGCTGCACGAACAATCATCGAAGAATCGATACGGCCCGTCTTGCTAAAGCTATCGTACAGTTCCTTGTAATCGCTATAAAAAAGGCTATCTGAAATCTCGTGTCGGCAATAAAGATACGGTTTATACATTTCCCATTTATTTGCATAATGCACACCGTTATACTGGTTCGCATGGAGCGCGTTAAAATCCAGGCCAAACAATTGTGTCATTTCCGAATACGCCTTTTCTTCGGCAACGGCAAAATCAAGATTTTCTTTTTGCATCAAGTAATCAATACGCCCTGCAGCCAACGCCTCGTTAAGATTCAATTTCAAATTGCCGTTATTTTCTGTTAATCGAACATATTGCGGAAATTCAACTTTTTCATTTCCGTTCAAAAAAACAGCCACAATTTTAACATACGGATTTTTGTAATCGCGTTCGAAAGCCCTAAAAGCAAAAGCTGTCTTGATATTAGGATTTATTTCGACCTCAATCGAATCCATCGAACGGAAAGAGTCATCTAGGCGTTCAACCCTTACAAATTCAGGCACCAACGGGAGCGCATATTCAACCAAGCCCTGCAATCCCGTGGGAGAATATTGGAATCCATTGTCATCGTATCGGGAAAGAACAACACCTTCATCGCCATCGGAGCATGAAATTGCAAACAAGCTCAACAAAACAAGCAATAACGCAAGCATCTTTCGGAAATACATTTTACCTTTCCTTGATGCAAAGCGCTTGCACCATGGGGTACAAATCCTTAGGGCAATCTACAATACTCTTTTTCGATTTAGATCCGGCTGGGGTATTGATCCGATCATCTTCATAGCATTTTTGCGTTTCAGAATCAGTTTCATCACTCGTCCAGAAGAAATTAGAAACCAAATTACCACCTGAACAATTTTCTCCACTATCCATTTCATAAGTCCACACAGACTGCGAGCCCAATGCAGAATACGTAATATCAATTATGGAGTTCGTAAATTCCTCGGCCTTCAAAAGACGGAATCCCTTGGGGCAGAACTGGCTTGCGTGCGCAAAGTCCATGTAGGAATTATCATTAAAGTGATAAGCCAAGACAGACGCATCTTTGACCTCGGCCTTTTGCGTGCTGCATTCGCTATAACCCGTTGCGCGAGTTTTCCAGTCTTCGTAAAAAGCATCAAAACTAGCACTCTTATTTTCTATCAAATTCAATTGGACATTTTCGGCGCCGCGCTTACCACGTATAAACAAATTATCTTTATAAAAACTTGCATCATACACAGTTCCAGAAATTTCGACATTATCCAACACCCATTTATAAATATTGGAATTGTACCTACGGAACGTATATTTATTACCGTCAACAGTCACCGTGTAAACGCTATCGCCATCAACAACGCCTCCTGCAAACTTTCTTTTGTCCAAATAACTTGGAATAGAATCGTTGGGCGATGCAGACATTGGGGCCGTACTCCAAGTGTACTTTTTATCTACCGTTTGGCAGCTGTAAAATGCTCCAGCCTCTTCATTCCAAACAATAGTCTTGTGAGAAATCGTATCGCAAGTACCGAGGCTATCTTTATATTTATAAGGCGCCGCAGAGCTAGCGTTCAATTCAATCCATTGATTAGATGTATTGCAAATATAATACGCCCCTTGATAGCCCTTTACAAGCCCATAATCCTTTATCGAACAAAGGAATCCTGCTTGTTCAATGGGCAATAAAGATTCTTTTTTTACATGAGACCAACCACCTATAAAGCACATATAAAATTCACCGTCATAGGCTTTTTTCATATTGTACTGATTCACGCCGCATGTATCCATATTTATTACGGGAGGAATCGCTTCTGCACTATCAAGCTTACGCCATTTGTAGACAACATCGGAAACGTCATTTCCCTCGCTACTCTTTTCGCAAATAAAATAATTTGTACTATCTGTTGTTACCTTTTTTAAATCTCCAGCAACAGAGCACTGTTCGCCCGCATAGACTGGCCACGGAATTTCGGCCCATACGGTATCGCTAGCATCGTAATCAGTGAAAACACGGCACCCATAATAAGTTCCATTGTATTCACCTTTCACACGATCCTTTGCGCAATGGCCAATATGGTATGTCAACGAATCCACCTCAAGCCATTTGGACGAAATGCACTGTATATACAAATCATCTAGCTTTTTCGTAGCGCCATAACCATTCGTATAGCATCTTCCGAATTGCTCGACCGCTTTCGCTTCGATATATTTTGCAAAAGCCGTAGAATCCTTTCGTGGAACTTCCTTGCCGGCATACTTATCGCTCCAAGCGCAATTGCCCGATTTATCGCACTCGCAAATAAACAAAGAATCCCTAGTATAAACAGCATCGCCATTATTTGATTTTTCGCAAACTTCATAATAGCTATCTAGCAGTTCATCATGAGATACATTCTTTCTCCAGATATTTGAGCCTTTGTCGCATAGATATTCATTGCCCTTATACGTGACAAGAGACTTTGTCTTAAGCAGGCACAATCCAAGGGTATCTTCAATGGGATTTTTAAATCGCCATTTAGAACTATAACGATCATTTTCTTCATTGTCATAATAAAAGTATTTTCCATAATAAGCACTAGACTTTTTATCAATCATCACAGAATCTTTCGTCGTGAATTTTATTTCGTAAATCTGACTGAAAAAATCCTTCTCCATATATCTCAACTTCACGCTAGTATCCCTCGAAACGCTTTCAAACTCAGATATGTGCGTACGTTCGTTAGGGATATTTTCAAACGTAGAAAGCCAGGCATCGGCTGCAGCAATGGCCATCGCTGTATCGACAAAGCTTTTCTCGGCATAGTATTCACGCAACTTCTTAAAATCACTAACGAACAAGCTATCCGAAATTTCATGTCTGCACATCACGTACAAAAGCAGATCATTAAGTCTAATGTCGGAAGAAGGGAATTCATACGTCATGAATCGATTTGCATTGAGGCCAAATCTTTCCGACATTTCTTCCATTACCGTATCCTCGGCATCTGCAAAGCTGTAATTTTCCTTCTTTACAAAATGCTCGATACGCGAAGATGCAAGTGCCATGTAAATATTCTGGCTAATGGTAGAGCGAGTTTCAGAACTCAGGCGATTGTACTGCGTAAATTCCACCTTGGAATTTTTGCCATACGGGAACTCCGTTATAATTTTCAAATACGGATATTTAATATCCTGAGATTTCATGGAAAAATATTTTCCCATCCAAGCCGATGTATCTTTGGACAGCTCAATCGTATCTACAGTATTCAGCTGGTCATCGACAACCTCAATACGGACGGCCGAAGGTTTCATCGTCGGCAAATACTCTACTACCACACTCAATGACATCGGTGAATACTGATACCCGTTTTCGTCAATTCGGGCAATGACAACACCCTCATCGTTATCGGAACATGCGGCAAAATATAACGCCGCAAACATTGTCAAAACTGCACTTTTAAAACTCATCATTTCCTCCAAAATTATTTATCTTGCTTTTGCCAAAAGAAATTACAACCAAGAGCGCGTTGCCTTTCAGGTACAGCAATTCCCTCTTCATTTTTACATTCATCTGTCGATTCACAAATAAAAGAATTACCATCATGTTCTACGACTTCGCCAAAATGCGAAACGAAACATTCATCGCCATAATATTCCGGAGCCGAAATTTCCTTCCATATATTCTGCCACGCCAAGTAATGTTCATCATACCGGCTCCCTTCACACGAATAATAAGCATCTAGATGTTGCGCTTTACTCCTCTCACAGCCACCCAGATAATACGTCAGAGAATCAATCCTCCCCCATTTATCAAATTGGCATTGGACAAAGACACTGTCAAGCGGATATTTATCGCCCGAATAAGTATTATTAATTTGGCACTTTCCAAACTTTTGCAAAGCCCTCGCATTCAGAACAGTCGCGTACAGAGAGTCCTTTTCGTTAATATCCTTATTCACATACTTATCTGTCCAAGAGCACTTATCACCATTACATTCACAAAAGAACAGCGAATCATTCAAGTAAAAAAACTGATTTTTCGTTGCCGAATTACCGCACTCCCCGAACTTATATTTCAACAACGTATCGATTTCGCTTTCCGCCCTCCATACATTGTCCTTTTCCTTACACACGTAATACGAGTCATCATATTCAGCAACGGTAGAAGTCTGCATCAAGCACAAGCCAAGCGAATCTTCAATAGGATCCAACAGACGATAATAACATGTGGACATCCAGCCATCATTTTCGCAAGGGCAAACAAACTTGCGACCATAAAACTCACTTTCTTCTTTTTCTATCACTGTTTGGCGATTATAGCTATCACATGATGGCATGGTTATTCCATACATACGCTCAAAAACGCGGCTATAATTAACGTAATTGACAAACAACGTATCTCTCGAAAAATTCTTGTAAGTTGGCCTTCCGTTTTTATCCTTTCCTGGCGCAAATGTAGTGAGCCACGCATCCGCCGCACGGACAATCAGCGAAGAATCGATTTTCCCCGTTTTGGCAAAATATTCACTCATTTCCTTATAATCGTCATAAAAAAATCGATCCGAAATTTCATGACGGCAGTAAAGGTACGGTTCATACAATTCCCAGCGGTTAGTGTAATTTACACCATTAAACCGGTATGTATTCCATGCATTAAAATCAGCCCTGAAAATATCCGTCATCTCGGAATACGCCTTTTCTTCGGCTTTCAAAAAACTATAGCCTTCTTCCCGGACTAGCGTTTCAATGCGGCCCGCAGCAAGCGATGCATTCAAATTCAATTTCAAATCGTTATTGGATTCCCGCAAAGAAACGTACTGCGGAAACTCCACCTTCTTTTTTCCGTCCGAAAAGACCGCCACAAGCTTCACGTAAGGATTTTCATAATCGCGTTCGTAAACTTTAAAGACAAACGCATTCTTAATGGTCGAATCCAGAACTACATTGATGGAATCCAGCGAATTCAACATGCTATCGACACGGATAATCTTCACAGATTCTGGAACCAAGGGAGGAGCGTATTCGATAAAGCCTTGCAACTCCGTAGGAGAATACCGGAAACCGACATCGTCATACCTTGCCACGACATGTTCCTCACTTTCGGAACATGCCACCAGACTCAACAAAGCAAACAAAAGCCAGATTGCACTCATTCTCATCGCCAATTACTCCTCGTCACTTTCCACCAGTTTCCACAAGCTTCGGTAAGCGTCGTAATAAAATGAGCAACTCACAGATACGCTATCGATCTGTCTCACCTCACCATTCAATTCTTTCGAGCACCGACCAAAAAGCTTGACTGCCTTCGCATTCAATGCAGATGCATACAGCTTATCGCCTTTCTTGAACGTACTATCGATGTACTTATCTGTCCAGTCACAAATATTTGAACTATCACATTCACAGACAAACAGGGAATCACTCAAATAGCCCGATTCGCCACTAGATATAGAGTGCCCTTTACAATATCCATACATCTTGTTCAAAATCGTATCGCGATTAGACTCTACATTCCATACCGCGGAGCCATATCTACAGCGGTAATAAATACCATTGCTCACAGCAATAGAATCCTTCGAATACAGGCACACTCCAATCGAATCATCTAGCAATGTCTGCAAACGCCAATAGTTAAGCCCCTCATCATAAACAAATGTACGTCCTTTCAATGAGCTGTATTTATTATCCAGTTCAAAAAATTCGTTCTCGTACGATCTAGTTCTAGTTAACTTAAAAGAAACTCCATACGTATGCTTAAAAAAGTTCTCATCGAAAGCGCCCACGTTCACGACAGAATCTCTCGAAAAACTCCTATACTGAGTTTTTCCATTATCATCATCATAAACAACAAATGTAGAAAGCCAAGCATCGGCCGATTTCGCCATCAAAGCGGAATCCGCAACACCATTCTTGGCAAAACCTTCACGATACTCCTTGAACGTGCTATAAAAAACGCTATCCGAAACTTCGTGACGGCAATAGATGTACATCAGCAGGCCATTCAAGTTAGCCTCGCTTCTCATATATTCGTAGACATCTAAGCGTTTATCAAAAACGTCGTTCCATACAGTGCTATAATTGGTGCCAACATTCGATACGAGATTATAGGCGAACTGCATTTCTTTTATCGCCTGAGTCATTGCCGAGTCAAATTCAAGTCCCTTTTCCCGCACCAACGTTTCAATACGCCCAGACATCACCGCTTCAGGGAGATTCAGCCTGATTTCAATATTAGATTCTCTCAAGCGCACATACTGAGCAAATTCCATCTTTTCATTTTTATCTAGCGGGAACACCGGCACAATCTTTACAAACGGAAATTCATAATCACGATCGTCCACCTTAAAGGTATACTCCCCGTCATAATTCTTTTCAACAGGCGCTTCAATAGAATCTACAGGATAAAGCTTTTCGTCAAGACGCATGACCTTGACATATTCCGGTTTCATGTCCTTCAGATAATGGACCGTCCCGCGCATATACGTAGGTGAATATCGATACCCGTCCTTATCGTAGCGAGCGAGGACATCATCAGTGCCATCGATGCTAGAACAGGCCATCAAGCCCAAAAGAGCCAACAGCAGCGCAAAAGCCGCTTTTTTCATTTTCATTTCTCCCTATTTTCTGTAAATATACAAACTCTATTTAGAACAGAGTATATAAAAAAGATAATCCGGCCTAATGGCCGGATGAAATGTCGAAAGACGGGGATTATTTTAATTCTAGTATTCTAGAGCATCAAAAGAAGCTTGGTCCGCATCAGGTTCCACTGGCGGATCACCCGAACCCTGAAGCAAGGCACATTCGCGAGCAAACCCAATTATTTCCATCACCGGCTTGACATATTCTTTTTTCTGTTCAGTTTTGTTATTCATAATATTCATTCCAAAAGTTGTAATTATTTCCTTTTACCATAGTAGGCGCCACGAGCCTTGCGCACGCCGTTTACCCTGCGGCCCTTCAGGTCATAAGTCTGCAAGGTCTTCAACTCGCCCGTACGGGTATTGATACGCCCGATAACAGTCGTTTTTTCATCGCCGTCACCTTCATCTTCAATAATATCGATTTCGTCAGGGAGCCCTATCGATGACGTTGCCTTTGCGCCAGCATAATTGGACTTGACCGTACTTGCTTCAGGAGCCTTGTAGAGATAGGCACGAAGCGGGCTAATATAGGCATCTGCACCAACCTTGACAAATTCGCCAACCTTGATACCCGACATAGCCTGACCCGCAAAGCCATAGACATGTCCGAGGTCACCGTTACCTTCTTCCCATTTTTGGTAAGCAAGGGTTCCACGGAACTCCCAACTTGTATTCCCCACCGCAGAGACGGGCTCTTTAGACTTTCTGAGCGTTACGCCACCCTTAACAACGAGAGTTTCATCCTTCATCATGACCATGTACGGCGTATTTGCGCTGAGTTCTATAGGAGTTGTAGACTCATCCGTCCAAAGGCGTTTTATACGAAGAGCCCAGCGTCCATTGTCTTGCAGAACAAATCCATCACAACGGCTAACTTTTTGCACGCCTCCAAGTTGATCCGTATTCACATCGAACGGGAACACAATCGTCGCATAAGCCCCAGCCGTGAACGTGCGCACGAAATCAATGGCATCAACATAGGTATCCTCGGTGATATTGACTGGTTCTGAACCCATGAAATCACCTTCAAAATATGCATGTTTGTGACCTTCTCCATCGACAGACACGATAAGAGGATGCGTCGTGGGAGCAAGCGTTTTGCCTGCAATAGCATCAATCTGTTCGTCAGTGAGCGTTCCAAAGTACAGATTTCCATCACCATCCGTAAGAATCTGACCATCCTTGATTTTGACGGGAATAGGAGCATGCTTTATGACATCAGAATATTTATTAGCGGTGATATGGTCAGCATGACTGGAATAACCGAGTGTGACGGGACCTGCCAATAAAGTTTCAAAGCCATTGTCACCTGTCGCCGTGACAGCACCTCCATTAATGACTATGCTGAACAAAGCAGAAAGACTAGTTGTAGTGATCTCACCACCATTGATTGAAACATAAGAACCACTCATTCCAGATTCTGATGTAACGGATGCAGCGATAGAACCATTATTAATGATAAGACTATCGCCAGCAGACATTCCACATGAATTCGCCGTTATGGTGATAGAGCCACCATTAACTTTAATGCTTTTGTCCGATGCGATACCATAACTACCCGTTTCTTCAGCCGCAACAGCAACAACACCGCTATTGATAGTAAGCTTTCCTGAATAGATTCCCCCTATTGTTGTAACATCGCTATTGATGACAATATCATTGGCAACATCAATACTATAGCCTTTCCCGCACGAGGCAGTAACAGAACCACCCTTAAGAATGAAACTTCCCTCTTTAGAATAAATCCCTTTATTTTGACCACTTACAATGACATTTCCACTATTGACAATAACGTCTTTTTTGACATAAACACCATAAAAACCCGCACTAGTTTTCGCTTCAAGAGAGCCGCTATTAACAACGAGATTACCGTCTGCAGAGAAGATTCCTCTATTTCGACCATCTACAGAAACGAATCCCTTGTTGATGGTTATATCTTTTTTTGCATAAATACCATATTTACCGAACGAAGAAATCGTCCCTCCGTTCATGGTCAAATTTTCGACAGAAATAGCAGTATCACTTGTACCAGCAGCAAAAATTCCAAGTACACCCGTTTGATTTTCCTGTCCATAAATTGTCAAATTGCTAGCACCTTTTCCATCAAGACCATTTCCATAGTGAAAGTCTTCCGTTGATCCGATATTCATTGAAGACCCATCGGCAAGAATAATGTTAACATCACCAGACATTTTTACAGAACGTTTATAATCAATATCGCCACTAGCCAAATACCAGCCCTCGGCAAGTTCTTTTTCATCACCAGTCAGTTGAGCAATTTCATATACAGCCTGTTCATCACCATTCTCGTCTACATATTTGACAGGACTTGGAATCCTGAGTTCCGCATCCTCAATACTATTAATTTGTTCACTAGACAATGTACCTTTATAAAAATGTCCTTTACCATCAGTGAGAATTTGGCCATCCTTGACTTTGATGGCTACAGCATTAGGACCGAAAGACATTCTGCTAATAAAGATACGGTCCGAATCATCTGTATAGCCTAAAGACACGCTTCCACTCAAAACATAAATACCCAAGTATTTACCTTTCGCTGTAAAATGACCACCATTGATTTCAGCATCACAATCGACAATAAGACCAGCATCATAGTCACCAGTTGTAAAAAACTCGCCTCCATTGACAATCATCTTTCCTCTAATCATAATTCCATCGAAACTGTTTGAAGATAAAGAGCCACCATTAATAACGAAATCTCCTGAAGCGTATATACCCATTTTATTTTTACTGAATATCGTTACAACGCCACTATTGATGACAATGCTACCTTCAGTAACATGAAAACCATACCCCCCTTCGTCGCTATCTTCATTAACATTAAGAGAACCTCCATTAATAGTGATTGAACCTTCCGAGATAGTTATCCCCGTCCCATTCGCACCACTTGCAATTAAATTAACTGAACCACCATCAAGAGTAAACGTTTTGGCATAGAAACAATCTCCCAATTTCCCGGTATTCGTCACATCGACGTTTCCGCTTTTGATAGTGACGGATTTAGCATAAATGCCATATGTAGATTCTTTGGTCGCAGTCACACTAACCGATCCACCATCAACAACAACATCATTATAAACTTCGATACCTCCACTGTTATTTCCATTTACAATAAGAGAACCGCCATACACAGCCAGGTTGCCAATATAAACAGAGCGCCATCCACCTGAAGCATAAATTCCTAGCGTACCCGTTTGATTTTTCTGTCCATAAATTTTTAAATCAGTATCCATATATCCACTAAGGGCTATGCCATCAACGGAATTTTCAAGTGTTCCAACATTCATCGAAGAACCATCGGTAAGGATAATCTGGACATCTTTAGATGGCTCTACAGCCGTACTGAAATTGACATTTCCAATTACCACATACCATCCACTAGTAAGTCGCTTTTCGTTTCCGGTCAAAACGGTGTAATCCTCAATAGTTTGTTCACTTCCATTTTCATCGATGTATTTGACAGGAATTACAGGAACAAGCGTCTTTCCCGCAATAGCATTTACTCCTTCATCGGTAAGATTTCCTGTGTAATGGTTACCATTTTCGTCTTTAAAAATTTGATCTTCTTTGATAACAACAGAGCCACCATAACTGCTTGCATTAATACGAGTAAATCTATCGGTATAACCAAGAGTAATATTCTTATTTGCATAGATGCCGCCATAGGCATATTCAGTTTCAGTCGCAGTAGCACTTATAGAACCACCATTAATGGTGGCGCTTCTGTAAGAAAAGATTCCGCTTTCTCCTCCTACCGCTGAGACCTCACCACCATTGATAATGAAATCATAATAAGTTACGATACCTCTACGTTTGGCAATCGATGAAAAAGAACCTCCATTGACAACCATGTCGAAACGAACAAAGACGCCCCAATCAGAATTAGAATTAACAGAGACCGAGCCGCTATTGATTATAAGGTGATCACTATTAATAGGGTAATTCCCAGAACCTTCCGTATAGACATTTAGCTTGCCCGTTTGGCCACTCTGTCCGTAAATTGTCAAAAGGGTAATAGTTGCCGATTTATCTATACAAATACCACAACCATTAATGGGACTTTCATTTGTCCCGACATTCATCGAAGAACCATCGGTAAGAATAATCTGGATATCTTCGTGTATCTGTATAGTCGTACTAAAATTGATATCACCTATTACAACATACCATCCGTTAGTAAGATCCGTTTCGTTGCCAGTCAAAACAGTGTATTGGGTGATAGTCTGCGTTTTGCCGTTCTTGTCGATATATGAGACCGGGGTGGCAGCCCACGCCATCGAAGTGCAAACGAGAGCAACAAGGAACGTCAACAGAATACGCACCTTGCCAAACATTCTGGCCAAATTCATACAAATAAGCTCCTATGAAAAATTTGTAGCAAATTTATAATAAAATTATCATTTCATCAATAACAAATGCCTTATAGACAAACAAAAAAGGCGCCGCAAAAACTGCAACGCCTTTAAAAGCAATACACAATATTTTACTTGTCCAGCGGGAACATCAATATTCTGGATTTACGCTTTTGGTTGTAATGATCACGTTTAGAAGGCGGCAATTCTTCAACAGTCCCATCAACAAATCCAAGCTGGTAAAACCAATCGAGAGCCTGCGTCGTGAGCAAGAACAAGGTCTTGTAGCCCTTCATGCGGCCAAGTGAAATCAGGTGACGCACAATCGCTTCACCAATGCCCGACTTGCGATAGTTCGCACCGACGGCAATGCCAGCCACTTCGGCCATATTGTTTTCGAACGCATGGAGAGCTCCGCAACCATGAATACTATTATCGATGCTATATACAACGTAATCAGCAAGCTTTTCGGAAATTGAATCCTGCGTACGCGGCACAAGGTAACCCTTTGCAATGTAATCCTGCATAATGCGCAAGATATCCGGAATATCTTCGATTGTTGCCGGACGAATACAAGAATACTGGTTTGCATACACCATCGTTCCATCACCGCGAGCAGAGAATACTTCTTGCAGCACGCTGCCCTGAAACTCACCGCTCAACAAATGCACACGGTTCGCACCTGCTTCGCATGCATGGATGGCGTTCATCAAGTAATCCATCTGCGCAAAGTCAAGCACATCCGAATTGAGTTCCAAAAGTTCCTTCGCCTGATCGATATCCATAGCCGATATAAGCCCGTTATCGGTCGGTTCCAGATACTTCGTGTTCTTGCCAGTCACAAGGCCTTCGAGCTTAATGCCGCTTTCGCTTCCGATAAAGAACAGTTTCCCAACTTTAAGATACTTGCAGAGTTCGGTTGCAAGTTCAGTACTCGAAATATTGTAGGCATGCCCAATCTTGTTCCAGCCAATCGGCGGAATGATAGGCACGAACTTCTCGTTCATGAGCTGTTCCAAAAGGTCGCGCTGGATGCGTTCGATACGACCGGTGCGCATGTAATCGACACCGTTAATCACACCCATGCTGCGTGCCAGAATCCAGTTACCCTGAATACCGCTGAGACCGCTCGCCGTAAGGTGGCTCATGATTCTTTGCGCAACGCCCAAAGACGCCTGTTCCACAAGCGGCAGCGCTTCTTCGTTCGTTAAGCGGACACCATTGTGAAACTTCGTTTCAAGGTCCCAGGCCTTAAGCTGTGCGTCGATGCTATTTCGCGTACCCGGCACAATGATAATGCGAATGCCCGCCTTATGCAAAAGGGCGATATCGCGCATCAGCACGGGGAACATCGGATGGTCCATCAGGCTATCGTCAATTTTCAAGACGAAAAGCTGGCCCTTGAACCTATCCATGTAGCCAAACACTTCCCGGATGAATCCGGCAACTTCGAAGTGTTGAGAATAAAAATCAGACGCTGTACTCATAGCCTAAAAAGTAGCAACAAAAAAACGAAGGACTTCAAGTCCTTCGCCATTTGAGCAAAAATTTGGCAATTTTTATCGAGATGTTACAATCTGCAGAAGTTCAACCTCGAACACCAAAAGCGAGTTAGGCGGAATTGAAGGCGGAGCACCAGCCTCGCCATAGGCAAGCGAACTCGGAATCCAGGCCTTTACCTTTTCGCCGACCTTCATTTCCATAAGCAAATCCTGCCAACCTTCGATGACGGCAGAAACAGCAAATTCCAGCGGAGCGCCACGCTTGACGCTATTGTCAAACTCCGTTCCGTTAAGCAAAGTACCAACGTAATGAACCTTCACCTTGTCGGTTGCTCTAGGCTTATTGCCTGTTCCTTCCTTAAGGATTACATATTGCACGCCTTTTTTTGTGACCCAGACTCGCGGATCCTGGATATTTTTCGCAAGGAACGCCGCCTGATCGCTAAGCGCCTTCCGTGAAGCAGCAGCTTCGTCAATATCCTTCTGCATTTGCATCTGCGAAAGCAAATCCTGAAGTGCAGCTTCGGACTGCGAATCCGTCATGAGAACTTCACGGCTGGAATCAAGGACATCCCGCATGGCATCTACAAGAACTTCAAACTTTATAGGCACGTTGATATTCGAAAGTGCCCTACCGAAATCCACACCAAGCGCGTAGCTATAACGATCGACAGCATTATCCAAGAAAACTTTCTGTTCCTGGGTCTGTACAGGTTCCGGTACAGGGGTCAAATCGGGTACAACGGGAGCTGCATTGACTTCTGGGGCAGGAACAGTGCTCGGATTAACAGCAGTAGCAGGTTTGCTACCACCACAAGCAATAAGGCATCCCCCCACAAAAATTACGGGCACATAACGAAAAATTTTCATAAAAACGGATCCAATCCTAAATTTTGCCCTTTAAAAATACTTTTTTATGCGAAAAAAACACTAGGAAATGTGATTAAAACAGATATTTCAACATAATTGTAAAGAAAAACACACACTACCCCTTTAAAATTACTTACATTTTTGCTATATTCCTGTTCAAAGGAAATTTTACAATGAAAAACAGCTTTCAGTGTTATATTGATTCTGCAGCAGCTCAAAAAAAGCTGTTCGATGAATCTATTGACAGTGTCAAAGATTCATTGGTGGAAGTTGTAGCGGAATCTACCGCTCTCAGCGAAAAGAATCCGCAAATCCTCAAAAAGTCCGAGCCCGTCTACTCGACCGGTTGGCTTAAAGGTTCGCTCTCCTACCCCTGGGCAATTATCGTCGGAATTATCATTCCATCTTTCTTCGGAAACAAGTTTTAATTAAAATCAGCTAAGATTAATTTTTCATGTCACGCCCGCTACCAAGCGGGCTTTGCTTTTTTTAAAGAAAAATCCCTTTAGCGATAAGCCCAAATTTTTTAAATTTGGGAAAAACGGAGATTTTATGGCAGCACTCATTTTAGACGGCAAGGCTCTTGCCAAGACTACTGAAGAAGAACTCAGCGCCCGCGTGGCAAAGCTCAAGGAAAAGACCGGCAAGACCCCGATTCTTGCAACGATTCTCGTGGGCGACGATCCGGCTAGCGCCACTTACGTCAAGATGAAGGGCAACGCCTGCGCCCGCGTCGGCATGGAAAGCATCCGCGTGGTGATGGACAAGAACACCACAACGCAGGAACTCCTCAACAAGATTCAGGAACTCAACGAAAACCCGAACGTGCACGGCATCCTCTTGCAGCACCCGGTTCCGCGCCACATCGATGAACGCGCCGCATTCGAAGCTATCGATGCACGCAAGGACGTGGACGGCGTGACCTGCCTCGGCTTTGGCCGCATGTCCATGGGTGAAAAAGCTTACGGTTGCGCAACGCCGGCCGGCATCATGAGACTCCTCAAGGCTTACAACATTCCGCTTTCTGGCAAGCATGCCGTGGTCGTTGGCCGTAGCGCCATCCTCGGAAAGCCGATGGCTATGATGCTCCTCAACGCCAACTGCACCGTGACCATTTGCCACAGCAAGACCGAAAACCTTCCGGAATTCGTGAAGCAGGCAGACATCCTAGTCGGTGCCGTCGGCAAGCCGGAATTCATCAAGAAGTCCTGGATCAAGCCGGGTGCAGTCGTCGTGGACGCTGGTTACCATCCGGGTGGCGTCGGCGATATCGAAAAGGGTCTCGAAGAAGTTGCTTCCGCATACACTCCGGTTCCGGGCGGTGTAGGCCCGATGACCATCAACACCCTCATCTACCAGAGCGTGGAATCCGGAGAATCTCTCATTAAGTAACGGCAAAGTTATTCTGATCGAAGTGCCAAAGAATCAAATGTTCATACCGTGTCATCCTGAGCGAAGTGCCGCAAGGCACGAAGCCGATATACGATACTTGGCAACTTGTTGCCTTAGTAGAGTTAGGTTCGAAGGAGCAGGATCCAGTTATTTCTGGATGATCAGCGATTTAATGAAAGGCGCCCTCGTGGCGCTTTTCGCTTTATGCACTTTGTGGCCCGCACAAGCGATCGCCGCCTCCGAGCTGCAAAAGCAAATGGTGCGCGACATGAAAAAATGCGGTAGCACCACCGAAGAAGTCGCATGCGCAATCGAAGGCAAGGATGGCTGGCTCTTTTTGCAAGAAAGCCTGCTGAACGCCACCAAGCGCTGGAACGACAACACACCACAAATCATCGCGTTCAAGGACTCACTCGAAGCACGTGGAGTCAAGCTGATTATCGTCCCCGTTCCAGACAAGCTCTTAGCCGTCCCCGAGCAATATTCCGACAAGGCGAAAAAAGGAATCAAGCTCCCGCAATATGAAAAATGGGTCGAGAAACTCCGCAAGCATAACGTCACCGTCATCGACGCGCTCGACAAGATTAAAGAACTCCACAAAGAACAAAGCAATGAAACGCCCATGTTTGAGCCGTACGAAAGCCACTGCACAGGTCATGCAAGGTTCGTACTCGCAAAAATGGCCGCCGATTCCATCGCGCCTCTCCTCTACGGTATGAACCGTAAGCGCTACCCACTACGCGATACCATCGTCGATGGCACCGGGAATCTCTACGACTTGCTCCACGGCGAAGAAATTGAATACAAAATAAAAGAACAAAAAGTTCTAGGCACCGATGGCTACAAGTATCGCGGTTCCAAAAAAGCACCCATCGTCATCATCGGCGATAGCAATGTCGGGCAAGGAAAATCTTACGGAGCCCACATCGGTGCATACATCGCAGCAGCGACAAGCGTCGAAACGTTCACCATCAGCAAAGTCGGTGGAGGCAATATCGGACCGCAAATGTTCAAAGGCAAGTCTAGCTTTCTAGAAGGCAAAAAAGCCGTCGTCTGGGTATTCGACGGCCGCGAACTCTACGGGCATTTTAAAGCACCGGAATTCTAGCACGTTCCCCCAAGTTTCCTTTCTTCACAAATAAATTTTTATATTAGCATCTATAGAAATAAAGGGGTGAGAATTATGAAAAACACTTTATTCATCATTTTACTAACGATTACATATTCCTTTTCTTTAAAATGCACGGATTTAACATATAAAATCATTCCTGCATTACAACATTTAAACCATGAATACGTTCTCACTAAAAACACGATAACAACAGAACTAAAAAAAGACTCCATTGGATATTTAGAAGAAATATACAAATGGACGGGTTCATCAAAAAATCAAAAACTAGAATCACTCACAGAAACATACATTACACGCAATAATCTAGCAGACAGTATTATCTATTCAAATGAATATAAATACAACGATATATATTATACAGAAAACAATTCCACAGGACTCTTTACATATGGCGATTCTGGTCAAATCATTTTCGGGAAAGACACATCAATAATAACGGTTCATTTTATAGATATACAGAATGTTGCACAAGGTGATTTAAAAACAACCGGAATAATGACTAGTAAATTATATCTATTGAATGATACTTTGCATACAAAGAATTTATTTCATTACGATTCCCTACGTAAGCCGGACTCTACTTCTTACATAACCATCAACGATCCAAATGACGAACTTTCATGCATTAGTTACAAATACGACAAGGATTCTCTTAAATTTATTCTTGATCCTGAAAGTAATACATATTCCATCGTTCAGCATGCAGATACAATTATACAAACAACTTATTCAAATCAAATAATTAAAAACTTTTTTGTTTCTACTAGCGTTGTATTCCAAAATGAAAATACTTCTATCAGAATCAAGCAGCGAAAACAGAACTCTAAAGAGATAAAGAATAAATATTACGATTTAAAAGGACGTTTTTATACAAAACAGATTCCATATCGCGTTTTCTTCTAAATATTTTCTTCAAAACACTACTTCAGCTTTTCCAAGAATTTCTTCGCATCACACGATTCGACAAGGTCTTCGCCTAGCAATTTCTGCAAGCGTTGCAAGTCATGGCGATCGACGCTATCGAGCACAACCGCTTTTTTAAAACGGTCACGGTGGCGTAACAGGAATTCCAAATTGTTGATGTCCGTCTTCGGGAAACCGTAACCGATAAAGTAAATCTCTTCGGCATTTTTCAGATAGTAATCGGCCTTGGACCAAAGCAAGTTAAAAAGGCTCCCGCGCAAGAAAGATTCCTTGGCATGCGCCATTGGAATGAAGATGGGAGTGTCTTCGCAGTAGATGGGGAAACTGCGGTCTTGCGGTTCGACTTCGCAGACATTTTTCAAGTCGAGTTCGTCGCTTGCGCCCTTGACGGGGAACCAGTTGAGCGAGCCGTGCAATTTGATAAGGTCTATAGTGCGGTTGGATTTGCCGCGTTTCGCCGAGCGGTCAGCAGGGTCGATTTTCACGCCGTAGTCCACAGAAACTTGTTCGCGAAGTTCCTTATCCTTGGCAATCGCTGTTTCAATCAGCGTGTCGTAATTGAACGAAAGCAAAAGCGTTTCGCGAGAGCCCGAAGTCGAATCATTTTCGCACGACACTAAAAAATTTTTGAGAATCGCAGCAGCCGATTCATCAAGCGCATTGTCGCTACGGATAACACTTGCAATAAAGCGCAACAGTTCAAAGCGGAGCGATGCATGGTAAAGCCGTTCACGCTCGCCCGGGAAAATCTGCGCCGAAAGAATTGATGTCGCTAAAGGTTCAATACCCAAATACTCGTCATCGCCATTGCAGAGTGTCAAAAAGCGTTTGCAGTAATCGCGAAAATGCGGAAACTCGTCCGGGATTCCAAAAGGGATAAGTTCGTTCAAGTCGCGGAGCGTGGGCATCTGCGGCGAGAAAGACTTGCTGAATCCAGAACCAAGTACAAAAATACGGCGATAACAATTCGACTGCATCATACCGTTAATGTATAATTTTTAGACGAAAAAGCACTCTATTGCAAGAAAAAGAAAAACGGGCTGGATTTTTCCAGTCCGTTCTTTGCATTTATAGAATATTACCTAGTCCTTAACGCAGCGGATTGAGCAATAATTTTCTTTTGAAATCCATGTAGTTTTTGCGTCTGTATACGTATTCCCTAAATACAGACCATACAAAGCGTCTTTACTCCCTTGAGTAGATGAAACAAAATCTACATAGAGTCCTTCATAATCAAAACGAATTTCTTCACCTGTATCCGTCTTATATAGGACACCGTATCCAACAGGATAACCCGCAAATCCATAGCTGTCAAAACCATTACCATCACTATCATCACCATAATCGTCCCAGCCGGTCCGTGATTTCAACAAGCTTCCTACAGAACTACTAACGTCACTCAAAGCTTTAACCAAATCGTCCCATTCCCCCTTACTTGGCAAATGCCAACCATCAGGACAAATCCCCTTGATATTGCCATTTAAATCTTTCTCCAATTCACATGAATGACCCAAACCACATTCGTCTTCCGCTTTATTCACAGCAGCAGCCCAACTGTAAAGACGCCCCTTATCCTTGCAATCTTCGGGAGCTTCATTTTCAGTTTTACTTTTATAACAATAACTATTTTCCACCTTGTAGTTCAAATTTTCTGCCATCCATGTCTTGGAATAAGTAGTTCCCTTTGGCTCAATAGTAACGATATTATAAACGACGCCACCCTCTCGCTCATCGCAAAGTTGCATCTTGGGTTTATACGTATTTTTACCGCATTCTTCAAGATCATAGATTTCTTGACTATAACAATACTGCTTGGAAGGATCAAAGTACAGTTCACCGCAAGAGCCATAAATTAATTTATTATGGCATAATTCTTTTTTCGGGTTATAAACTTTGCCATTACACAATAAATAGAGTTCGTTATTGTAGCAAAAATGAGTTTCTGGGTCATAAGACTCTTTACCGCAAACAGCCATGGAAGATTGCCCATCCTTACCATTTTTAACTGTGACAGTTTTTCCATCGCACGTAATTTCAACACCACCCTCGATTTCCTTGGCAGTACATCCCTGGCCAGGTTCGCCCTTCAGCGAGGCAAGCCACTCGTCAATATCGGTAATAGTCTCATCCTTTTCCTGTGCAAGTTCAAAAGCAGACTTTCCGTCTGTTCCGTTCTTAAGTTCACCAATTGTCTTGTCGCCGCAATTTATCTGAATATTGCCGTTTTCAAGCACCGCGCCCGTGCAGCTTTCACCCTTCGGTCCAGTGATGCTTTCGCCATCTTTCCCGTTCGTAATCGTAACAGTCTCATCACCGCAAACAAGGTCGTAGCCGTTCTTTTTATCGTTCTCTTTCACGGTGCAACTTTTGCCATCATTACCATTTTTGCCATTGTCGCCTTTTTCACCGTTCAGCAATTTGCCAACAACCTTGTCGCCACATAACACATTGTATCCCGAACCATCTTTCAGAGGTTCGACAGTGCACGATGTTCCATCCTTGCCATTAGAACCATTGGTACCATTTTTTCCATCTTTGCCATCGGAACCATTGGCACCTTCTTTTCCATTCTTACCATCATTGCCGTTTATATCGTTCCACTTCTTGTCGGAACACAGATAAACCGCACTGGAATCTTTTACAAACACAAGTTCACCTTCGTTCTTGTCTTCGCATTTTGCGAGGTCTTCGTAAGCCACCACAGAAGACATGCCCGTATTCGTGATTTCAGTAATTTCATCACCGCAGGAGCACAAAAGAGCCATCGCTCCAACAACCGCAATGGCTTTTTTCTTAGTTACTTTATTCATGCTACAATTCCTTTATATTAATTAATCATACCACTTCATCTGCCGACATCAATAATTGCAAGAGACTAGGAGCAATGGTAGGATAATTATTTAAAATATAAGCATAATATAACAAAGCAAATCAAAAAAAAATAACTCCAACCTCCGGAGTAGAACCGTTATCGGAACGAACCTACCTCTCATAAAGATGATTCGGTCACTTTTTTGCATAAAGTAATTAAACACCTGCACACATTGCAAATGTTGTATTAATTTTACAAAATTTATCTAAAATATTTTAGAACTTCAACCAGCCCGTTTCCATTACGGTTACAGGAGTTACTTTAACATTACCCTTTTCAGGGACCTCAAAAGCAAGGCCCGTCAAGAAGTTCATCCAACATTTCGGTTGGAACTTGAAATTGCAGAAATGCGAGAGGCACGGCACAATCCAGGCATCGTGTGTCACGAAGATGTTGAAGCGTGTATCGGCTTTTGCAAACATCATTTCGCGCATCTGTTCCGCACGTTCATGGAGCGGATAGAACGCATCATGTTCGCCCGAGTCTAGCCATTCACAAATACCTTCGTAAAACCCTTCTCTCAAAGTTTGCTCATATGCAGGCACATCACGAACAAAGAAATCGCCAAGTTCATTAAGCGGCGTGACATTAACCGAGGCGCCCGAGCAAACTCCAAAACCCGCAAGCTTGCGACCCTCGCCAATGCACTTTGCTGTTTCTACACAACGTCCGACCGGGCTCGAAAAATACACAGCATCGCCAATTGCAGGAATCATTTTTCCAAGCATTACCGCCTGGCGGCGCCCGCTGTCCGTAAGCCCTACATGCGCACCAAAGTCCTTGTCGTCAGGCGTGATGTGGTTGCGTTCGGCATGGCGCAAGAGCAAATAAATTTTAGAATTCCAGTCAACCTGGGCAAAAAAGTCGGAAATTTGTACAAAGTCGTTAGTCATCGGTCATTAGCCACCAATTGCAGCAGAAATCGGAATCCACAATGCATGTCCAAGCACAAAACTCAAAATGCCAAGCAAGAATCCACAGACAATGTCCGAGAACCAATGAACGCCAAAGTACACGCGCAAAAGTCCCCACGTGAGCGGCAACAGCATCATGACCCAGCCATATTGCGGCACACAATAAAATACCGTACTAGCAACAGCCAAGTTGTTCATCGTATGGCCCGACGGGAAACTGTACTTGTCAAGCGGCGGGACTTCGGCCTTGATTTGCGAATTTGCAGCAAACGGGCGCGGACGCTTGGTGCTAAGCTTGACACCTTCGTAAATCAAAAGGCTCATCGCCAGCGACACAAGAGCCTGCCAAAGAATCGGCAAAAATCCATCGACCCCAATCATCCAAATCAAAAATGCGATGAACAAGGCCCAAATGTAGCCATCGCCCAAACGCACATAAAAACGGAGCCAGCCGTTCACTTTGCGCGAAAAATGGCGATTGGTCCAGTAAACCGAAACGCGGTTATCAAAATCTTTAATTTTATTAAGCATCAACGTGAATTTAGAATTTTCCCAATGCACCCTCCCTTGGAAATTCCTATTATTTAAACAAAACAGGTATTAGGTTTTACAGCCTACTAAACATTAACCACTAACCACTGACTACTAAAATGCGCGTACTCGTTCTTAACTGCGGCAGCTCTTCTGTGAAATTCGCTGTCATCGACACCCAGACCAAGGAATCCATCGCAAGCGGCCTCGTCGAAAATATCGGCGTCAACGGTCACACCAAGGCCAAGGGCCCCGAAGGCAAGATTGACTTCAACTTCGACTGCCCCACGCATGCCGAAGCCGTCGATCAGGTCAAGAAGTTCCTCGACGCCCAAAAACTCACTTCTACAATTGAAGCCATCGGCCACCGCGTCGTGCATGGCGGCAAGTACATCAAGAGCGAAAAGGTCTCTCAGGAAGTCATCGACTACATCCGCAGCATCACGCTCTTTGCCCCGCTCCACGAACCGGCACACGCAACGGGCATGGAATGCGCCACCAAGTTCTTCCCGGGTCTTCCGCAGGTCGCCGTGTTCGACACGGCATTCCACCAAACCATGCCGCAAAAGGCTTACCTCTACGGTATTCCGTACAAGTTCTACGAAAAGGACGGCATTCGCCGTTACGGCGCTCACGGCACAAGCCACCGCTTTGTAACTGCCGAAGCTTGCAAGGTTCTCGGCACCAAGCCCGAAGAAACCTGCCTTATCACGGCTCACCTCGGTAACGGTTCTAGCTGCTCCGCTATTTTGAATGGCCAGTGCGTCGACACTACGATGGGCTTTACACCGCTCGAAGGCCTTATCATGGGTACACGTTCCGGCAGCCTCGACCCAGCAATCCTCTTCTACATCGCTAAGAAGTACGGCGAAGAATACGGCACCATCGACAAGCTTGACCACCTCGTGAACAAGGAATCTGGCTTGTTGGGCCTCTCTGGTCTTTCTAACGACATGCGTACTCTCACGCAGGCAGCAAGCGAAGGCAACAAGCAGGCTCAAATCGCTCTCGATGTGTTCTGCTACCGCCTCACTCGCGAAATCGGCGGCATCGCCATGGCTCTCCCGCGCATCGACGCCATCGTGTTCACGGGCGGCATTGGCGAAAACAGCTTCTACGTCCGCAAGCAAGCTTTGGACAACCTAAAGCTCCTCGGCTACCAAGTCGATGAAGAACGCAACCTCAAGAGCGGCAAGGAATCCAACCACCTCATCACGAAGGATGGCACGCCGAAGGCAATCGTCGTTGCAACAAACGAAGAATTGCTCATCGCTCTCGACACCGAAGCATTGGTGAAGTAACACTTCGCGTCATCCTGACGCCTTATAGGCGGAAGACAACCTTAAAAGGCGAGCGTTGCAGCCATGCTTGCATGGATATAACCGAGCCTTAGAGGTTGGGGCTTGCCCCCACCCAGTCACTTTTTTATATAAAAGAAAGGCTCCGCAATGCGGAGCCTTTCTTTATAAAAAAGTCGCCCCCGGAACAAGTCCGGGGTGACATCTTAAACATCTACTGGATCCTTCGCGGTCCATGACCGCTCAAGATGACACATGCGGTGCCTTACTTAATCGTCCAGGTCTGATTGTTCACGCGGAGAATCTTGCGCCCCTGAACCTGAGCAGAAGCACTCTTCACATCAGCCGGGTTCACCGGGAGTTTGGCCTTCCAGACCACACGGCCCTTCATATCCATGATAGCCACGCTTCCACGCTTTGCCATCACAGCATTCTGCCAAGTGTTCTTCGGCTGAGCAAGCTGCGGCTTCATGCCTGCGCGCTTTTCATCAACGATAACATACAAAGGAATCGTAACGTTCATGCCACTCGGGTCAGAAACCTTAACGCCGATAGCGTACTTGTTACCTTCCTTGAATGCGAGATCCTTGACTGCAGTCACTGTCAGCTCAGAACCCTTCATAGAAATGGTCATGTACTTTGCCAAGGCGCTCGTTTCGTTCGGCGAGAAGGTAAGCTTGTCACCATCAACATCCTTGACAAGCGAATCAAGATTCCACTTGACGCTCCAGTTTGTGCCATGCACAAATGCTGTATCGCCATGCAAAAGCACAGGCTTGTCGTTCACCGGAGTAATATTCACGCAGAATTCAAAGCTCTTGGAACCAGACTTCTTATCGGTTGCAGTCACGACCACATAAGCCTTGCCTGTAGAATCCGGAGCAGAGTTGACTTCAAGAATACCCTTGTCCGTAATTTCGACCTTGAGCTTTCCATCCTTGCTCTTTGCGGAATATGTCAACGAATCGCCTTCCGGATCCTTGAACCAAGAAGCAACCACAGACTTCGTGTACTTCAAAGCTCTCGAAGACGGGAAATCTTCCGTGACAGTCGTATCGAGCGTTTCTGGCTTCACGACAACCGTCGGGAGCTGGTTGCGCTTTTCGACCACAATCGTTGCAACCCCAGCCTTAGACTTAGTGCCATTGATAACGGCGTAATAACCAAAGTAATCAACGCCTTCGAAGCCCTCAGCCGGCTTGTAAGTAAAGCTACCGTCCTTGTTAAGGGTAAGCGTACCATGAGCAGGCTTCTGAGCAAGTTCAGCTTCCATGCCCTTCGTTACACCTTCCGGATACATATCGTTAGCAAGAACACCCTTCTTAGCATCTACGGTAAGAGTGCTGTCGTTAAACGTGGTGTATTCGTCCTTCTCTGCCTGAGCGACATCCTTCGGGGAGACGAGCTTTACATAAAGAGTTACGCCCACGGAGTCCTTTCCATCAGATGCGTACAAGAAGATAGAAGCCATACCACTAGCCTTGGCCACCGGCTTCAAAGAAATGAAGTAATTGCTTGCATTCACGCTATCAACGGTTGCAACAATTTTCGTTCCGACAGCCTTGTAAGTGAACTTCTGCGTACCTTCAGTCACTTCGCGATCGCTAAAGACCAAAGCCTTGGTCGAAATCTTGATTTGAGACACGGTATCTTCATCGAATTCCATGTCAAGTGCCAAAGTATCCTTGAGGAACGTGCTATCAGCAACCGTGACCGTCGGTTTTGCATTAATTGCTTCCACATGGATAACCACAGTAGCCTTGTTACTAATCATATCGTGGTTTGCAGTTTCCACAAGAACGTAGGTCAACGTGTCATCGCCACGGAAAGAGCTATCCGGCGTATAGACGAACGAGCCAAGCTGAGAGAATTCAGTCAACTTACCATGCTTGGTCGAATCTATAGGCACAACAAGGAAGTCATCGCCATCCGCATCAAAGCCAATCACAGCAAGGCCGCGGACAATCGGAACGATCAAGGATTCACCTTCCGTAACCGTGTACGAAGTATCTGCGGCAACAGGCGGGGTGTTAGAATCCTCGATAGTCACAATATAGTTGACCTGGACCAAGTCCGATTTTCCATCCGTCGCAAAGACAGAAACAACAAAAGTCGTGTCCTTCTTAACACCAAAAGGAATAATCTTAACAGTATCCTTCAAGGTGGCCTTGTCGTACGGCGTCAAGACTTTCATCAAATCAGCAGAAAACTCTACAACAAAAGTGAGATTGTCATTATCTTCGTCAGCGAAAAGATCGCCAAGCGCAATTTTCATCGTATCCGCTTCTTTCATGCCAAAGACAGTTGCCTCGACATTGTACGGATCAAGCACAACCGTCGGGTGGTTCTCTGGAGGAGGATCATCCGGGCATTCCGGGTCATCCGGGCAAGTCGGGCCGACAGGACCTTCACCTTCATCGGTAATCGTAATATTAAACTGGGTCTTTACAGATTCCGTTCCGCTCAAAGCCAAAACGGTAAGCGTCAAAGAGGTATCCTTATCAAGGTTCCTCGAGACATAGACGAGATCGTCACTCAAAGTCGGAGCACCCTCGGGCTTGACCTTCGTCAAAATATTGGCAACGGTCAAAGAGGTCGCAATCGTTACTTCAGCCCCTTCCTTCGCTGCAAAAATCTTCGAAAGAGGAATTTTCAAGGAATCAGTTTCCTTCATGGTCACGGTCTGGACCTTGTCATACGGCTCGAGGAGTTTGAGGTCCGACTCTTCAACAACGGTCTCGCATTCACCAAGGGAAACGGCAGAAAAAGTAATAGTATTCTTGTTTCTTTCGGCATCGCTTTCTTCAAGATTCTTTGCAATGCCTTCCTTGTAGTTCACCTGGATAGCAGTCTGCTGGGTCAAATCCAGGGCAACTTCAGTACCCCAGCCACCTTCCTGGGCAAAACTCTGGAAATCAACGTACTTCGACACAAAATTTTCTTGTGCCGGAAGAATAATGCCATAGAAGTTATAGTCCGTCACGGAGGTCTGCTTCAGGTCTACACGGAACGGACGATCGGCCTTATACGTGATGCAAAGACCGGAATAAGCAGAGAGATCTATCGGAGCATCCTGGTTATTCGCAGATTTCCACACGAATCCGAAGCCACCAGTGCTATATTCACTAGAGTTCAGGTCCAATGCCACAGTAAACTGCTTATAACCCTCTTGGGTATCAACCAGCTTGCCCGTAGTTGAACCACCCTGAGCAAAGCTGAACCAGTTTTTTTCGGGCTGCACGTCATTGCCCGTCGGCTTATCAAAACTCCAAACCGTTGCGGCGTGACCCATCGTGACGCCAGCCAACGCCATCACCAAAGACAAAGATAGCGATTTCATTTCTAAAACTCCTCTAAATAAACACCAATACCCATTCAATGTAAATCTATATTATCCAATGAGAAATGTCACTAGGGGAGCGAAAAAAAATCACCCCAAATTGTCAAGTATCTCGAACCGCTCGTAAGCCTGTTCGAGCAAAGCCTCGTCATCGGCAATCTTTTTCTGGAGTTCCACAATGAGGGTCGCATTCGTATAGACCTCTGGTTTGGAAAGTTCCAGCTGGAAATCGGCGATTTCTTTTTCGAGTTTTTCGATTTTTTCGGGGAGGGCAGCGTATTCGCGCTCTTCGTTGTAGCTGCGCTTTTTCTTTTTGGCGGGTGCGGGGGCCGCAGAGGCGGCGCCGGCGCCAGCATTTGAGCGGGCTTGCTTTTCGGCCTCTTTTTCGGCGGCAATGCGGGCGGCGTTGGCGGCTTCCTTGTCGCGAATCTTCTTGTTCGCCTCGTAATCGGAATAGCCGCCGACCGCTTCGAAAACATGGCCGCCATCTTCGATGGCGAGGATGCCGGTAGCCACGGAATCGAGGAAGGCTCGGTCATGACTGACCGTCAGGACGGTGCCGTTATAGTCGGCCAAAAGTTCTGCCAAAAGGTCGAGCGTTTCCATGTCCAAGTCATTCGTCGGTTCGTCAAGCACCAAGACGTTGCTCGGGTGGCTAAAGAGGCATGCGAGCAAAAGGCGGTTGCGTTCACCGCCGCTTAGCGCACTGATTGGGCCGCGAGCGCGATCTGCCGAGAACAAAAAGTCTTGCAAATAACTTAACACATGGCGTTTGACACCGTTCAGCGTAATGTAAGCCTGACCGTCACCGATATTTTCGATGAGCGACTTGTCTTCGCGAAGGCGGGTACGCATCTGGTCGAAATAGGCAATATGGAGGTTACTGCCCAGGCGGACTTCACCCGATTCCGGTTGGAGTTCGCCAAGAATCAAGCGCAAGAGCGTTGTCTTGCCGGAGCCATTCGGCCCCACAATGCCAATGCGGTCGCCACGGCTGATTTCGGTCGAGAGGTCACTAATGAGCGGGCTCCCGTCATACGAATAGCTCACGTTCTTGAGGCGCGCAACGAGGCGCCCGGAACGGTCGGCTTCCGTAATCTGCATGTTCACATTGCCCGTACGGGAGCGGCGAGCCGCGCGTTCTTCGCGCATCTTGATGAGGGCGCGGACTCGCCCCTCGTTGCGCGTGCGACGTGCCTGAATACCCTTGCGGATCCAAACTTCTTCTTCGGCCAATTTCTTATCGAAAAGTGCATTCGCCTTTTCTTCTTCGGCAAGCGCCTGATCCCTAAACTGCACAAATTTGTCGTACGGGAAATCCCAGCTGCGCACACGCCCACGGTCCAGCTCAAAAATGCGGGTTGCCGTACGGCGCACAAATGCACGGTCATGGCTCACGAACATCACCGCGCAAGAAAGACGCGTCACAATCCCTTCCAGCCACTGGATGGCGGGAATGTCCAAATGGTTTGTCGGTTCATCAAGCAGCAACAAATCCGGATCTTCGGCCACGGCACGAGCGAAAAGCACACGGCGCTTCTGGCCACCGCTCAAGCTGTCATAAGGAGCATCCGCATCGATACCCGTCTTGCCGAGAATCGCCTCGGCAGTTGCATTATGGGCGCCATCGTCCAGAATCTTTTTCGAAATCACGGAACCGCCACTCACCACGGACACACGGCCCATCACAATGTCACGAACGGTCCCGTCGAGATGTGCCGGGATTTCCTGAATCATGCGGGAAACCTTGAGTCCCGTCTTCTTGACGATTTCACCGGAATTCGTCTCCATTTCGCCCGTCAGCACCTTCAAAAGTGTGCTCTTGCCCTCTCCATTACGGCCCACAAGGCAAATGCGGTCGCCCGCCTCGATATCGAACGAGACATTATCCAAAAGCGGCGGACCGCCAAAACGGAGCAAAATATTCTGAGCAGACAAAATGGGCATAAACAAACCCTTCTATAATTACTTTTTCCCGTAGAAAAATAGAAAAATCGTTTATTTATCTAAATTTGGGCGAAATGCGTTTCTTGACACAAAAGCTACTGGCACTTGCCGCCTTCGCGGCACCGGCATTCGCGGGGGAGATAGCAAAACCCTCCACTGACTCGACAGACAACTTCCAACGTTTTTCTGCCGTTCCGGTACTTGGCTACACCGAAGAAACGCAGTACCAATTCGGCGCCATGGCTATCATCTTCTTCAAGCCCGAATTTGAAGGGGGAAAAGCCTCCGAACTGGACCTGTCCTTTTACGGGACATCGCGCAAACAGGTTACCGGCTCCATATCACCCAAATTCTACCTCTTGAACGACCGTATTTTGGGCAATGTAGAACTTCACTACGAAGACTGGGTCGGCAACTACTTCGCACGCAAGAACAATCCCGATATAGACGACTACCGCAAGTTCGATCGCCAAACTTTTTACCTCAAGACGCACATCAATACAAACTTCGGTACAAAGCAATGGCACCCCGACTTTAAGTACGGACTGTTCTTCGAATTCAACAGCACCAACATAGACTTCAACAATTACCACTACCACGGTAGCATCGAAGAACCCGAAAACACAGACGGATGGCGCAACGGCATCGGTTACCACCTGTCCATCGACACGCGCGACAACACCAACTGGGCCCGACATGGCTACCTAGTCCAGTGGGGGCACTACTTTTATAACAAAGGTTTAGGCGACTACAGCTACACCCATCAGGAACTCGACATCCGCGGCTACTCCGAATTTATCTGGAACACATCCATGGCCGTTGGCTTCCTCTGGCAGCGCGTCGACGGGAACGCCCCGTTCGACAAACTAGCAGGCTCAGACGGTCTCAAGCGATTCCGAGGAGTCGAAAAGAACTACTTCTACGGGGAGCAGGCGATGTTCTTGCAGGTCGAATTCCGCAAGAAGCTTTTCTGGAGACTCGCCGGAGATATCTTCTTTGAAGGCGGAAAAACAGGCGATTACTTTAGCGACCTTATGCGCAACAAGTGGCACAGGAGCCTAGGCTTCGGGGGGCGGTTCGCCCTCAACAAGAAGGAAAACCTGTACGCCCGCTGCGAACTTTCATGGGTTGACTTCAAGAACGTCGGCATGACAATGTACGTCCGCGACGCGTTCTAGAGTTTAGGAAATAGGGGACAAACAAAAAGCGGATGCAAACCCGAAAGCCTGCATCCGCCATTTTGAGATAGAATAAACAACGTTTTAAGGACTAATCCTTAACGCTATTCCAGTCCAGGACGCCCTTCTTCAAGAGGTAGATGTAACCTGCTTCGAGAATCAGGAGGAATCCGAGGAGGATGAACAGCAATTCCCAGCCACCAGCGAGGAACTGGATGGTCCAAGGATAAATAAAGGCCACTTCGAGGTCAAATACCAAGAAAAGCATGGCAACCATGTAATATTTCACCGGATAACGTTCATTTGCGGTACCGGAAACATGAGCCAAACCGCATTCATAAGCAGAACCCTTGATAATGGTATGCTTAACCTTGCCCGGGTGAAGCACCCAGTTGGCAACAAGAAGAACGGTCGGGATGCAGAGAGCCATGATCACGAGAATCGTCATGGCGAAGGTTGTGTCGAATATTTCAACATTGCTCATAGTGATTCCAAAGATAGTAAAAAAGTTTTTGCCATTTCAATTCATTTTTGTAAACTATATTTGGTAATCATGAAGAAAAAAATTGCTGCCATTGGTTTTGTAGGGGTTGTTTCTTTATTGTTTGGTTGTTCTGATGACGCACCGAGCCCGGCTGCGCCACCTATAGCTTATAATGAATCTTCGTCATCCGTTGTTACGGGAGCATCCTCCAGCTCCTTCCAACAGCAGACGCCAACGTCTTCTGCTGTAAACAATGGTGGAAAAACCATCTATGAGCACAAGATTATAGACGTTCCGGCGGAAAACGTCGATTATCCGAACATCGTCGAAGAAAAGATGTTCTGCTGGACACCTGGTTGCGAAGCAACCGTGGTGCCGCCGTCATCTTCGTCTAAGGCCGCTCCGAAGTCGTCTTCGCAAAACGCGATCACCATCGATACGCCCGAAAACAAGCCGCCTGTCGTTAACGGCATGACAATGACCGACGCCCGCGACAACAAGACGTACCAGCTTATGCAGATTGGCGGAAAGCTCTGGATGGCACAAGACATCAACTATGCCGGTGTCACGAGCGAATGTTTCAACGAACAAGAATCTAATTGCACTTCTAACGGCCGACTCTACACCTTCAACTCGGCACAAAAGGCATGCCCGACAGGTTGGAGACTCCCGAACCGCGAAGAAGCTCAAGCTGCGCTTGACGATGCAACCGTCCCATGGAGCTACAGCGGCCGCTGCAAGGATGGCGACTGCAATTTTATGGGCCAGATGGGCTTCCACTGGACATCTGCAACACCGCAGGACGGCGACAAGAATTTCGAAGATAACAAGGGTGATTCCTACACTGTTATCATTGTAGAAAAAGACCCCGATTACGCAGGCGAAAAAGAACGCCTGTTCTTCCAGGTAGACTCGAAAACAAAGCGCTTTAGCGTCCGCTGCGTCCAAGAGTAATCTTAAAAGTTTCCTCCTTACACAAAGGACCTTGCTTGCTTATGCAGGCGAGGTCCTTTTCCATTTTAAGCGATAACGCGACTTTCAACTTTACTAAATTCTGTCTTATGCTACGTTCAAAGTACCAAATGTTCGCAGACTCCCTGTCCGAGAACGTTTTCAAGACGAAGACCCAGGCCAACCCCATCATGTTGGTGGTCCTCGCCTACCTTCTGCTCATTGTCATTGGCACGGCGCTACTCAGCCTTCCGCAAGCGGCAAGCCGCCCGATCAGTTTAATCGAAGCCTTTTTTACGGCCATGTCTGCCGTCTGCGTCACAGGACTTTCTGTTGTCGATATTCCTTCCACGTTTACGCACACCGGACTTTGGATCATAGTCGTATTGATGCAGTTCGGCGGTCTCGGCATCATGACCGCATCTACAACGCTTATCCTGCTTGCCGGCATGCATCCGGGATTTAGCCACCAGTCCGTATTCCTCTCCGAATTTACGCAAGAAGGTAACATCGATGCAGGCCGCATCCTCAGGGCAATTATCCCCTTTACGTTTGGGCTAGAACTGATTGGCGGCACAGTCTACTTCACGCAGTTCGAATCCATGGAAATGTACGACCGCGTCTTCTGCTCGATTTTCCAAGCCGTCAGTTCGTTCTGCGGTGTGGGCTTCACGCTATTCCCCGACTCGCTCGTGAGCTTCCAATACAATCCCATCATGAACATCACCACCTGCATCCTCGTACTCGCAGGCGGATTCGGATTTTTGGCCATTGCAGAACTGCGCTACCTTTTCGACTTCAAGCACAAGGAAGTCCGCCGCCTCTCGTTACACACGCGCATTGCCACTTACGGAACATTCATCGTCATTGGCGTAAGTATCCTCGTCTTTGCATTTACCGAACACAACAACCTCTTTAGCGGCCACACCTTTAGCGAAAACGCGCAGTCCGTCCTTTTCATGACATTCTCAAGCCGCACGGCTGGGCTCAATTCCGTCAATATTCCCGACCTCACGCAAGCATCGCTATTCTTCTTTATCATCATCATGTTCATCGGCGCAAACCCCGGTAGCTGCGGTGGCGGCATCAAGATTACTACGGCAGCGGTCATCGGGCTCCTCGGATTCAATAGGCTCCTTGGCAGGGAAAAGACTCAAGTAATGGGTCGTACCATTCCGAACAGCACCATCGACAAGGCCATTCGAATTTTCGTCGTCGCCATCGTCGTGATCGGAACAGCCACGCTCATTCTCCTCAACACCGAAATTCCATCAGGTTCAAGATACGCCGCCGACAGCGGGCCATTCCTCAAGATTCTTTTTGAAGTCGTGAGCGCCTATGCCACATGCGGACTTTCGATGGGACTTACCGAAGAACTCTCCACGGTCGGAAAAATCGTCATTTGCATTGTCATGTTCATTGGCCGTATGGGTCCCTTGTTCCTCATTTCCGCAGTTGCAGGCAAGCTCCAGGACACCGCCTATTACGCCGAAGAAGATATAATGGTCGGCTAGTTTATAGTACCAACCACAAACCACTATACTATATTTAAACCATGGCTTCTAGACAATTCGTTATTATCGGTCTTGGAAATTCAGCAAACTACCTTGCACGTCATTTGACCTCGCTCGGTCATGACATCATGGTCATTGACTCGCATCCTGAAAAAATCCAGGACATATCAAGCATGGTCTCGCAAGCCGTAGTTGCTGACGGCACCCGCAAAAAGCAGCTCGCCTCCATCCCGTCCTTGACAAAGGCCGATAGCGTTATTGTCTGCATCGGCGACAATCTGGAAGCTTCGCTCCTCACTATCCTCAACTTGAAGGAACTCGGAGTCAAGCACATCATCGCAAAGTCAAGCAGTGCCGCCCACACGAGCATCTTGGAAAAGCTCGGCGTCACGGACATTTTCCATCCGGAACGCGATGCAGCCATCAGCCTTGCCGAACGATTGAACCGCCCGAACATGGTCGACTTCCTCCCGTTCATGGAAGGCTACTCCATCGTGGAACTTGTCTGTCCCAAGCAATTTATCGGAAAAACATTGAAGACGCTGTCTCTTACGCACAAATACGGAGTACAAGTCATTGCTATCCGTGACCCGCAAGAGCCCACGCCTAAAATCGGTAACATTGCAGACGTCATCTTGCAAGAAGACGACGTATTGTTCCTCATCGGACCGAACGAAGCGCTCGATAAACTTAAAGATTAGTCCGCGACTTTACACGCGCACTTGTCGCAAAGCCCGAACATATAAAGTGAAGTTCCCATCAAGGTAAATCCCGCGGGAATCATTTGTGAGCAATCCGGCGGCGGAAGCATCACGTCAAATACTTTGCCGCACCCTTTGCACTTGAAATGGCTATGCGGCGTGCAATCCGCATCGTAACGCAAAAAGCCATCGCCAAAGTCCAGCGAAATCGCCAAATCGTTTGTTATCAACAGCTCAAGTGTATTGTAGACCGTCGTACGAGAAAGCGACGGGTATTCCGGCAACAGTGCCGAATAAATTTCATCGACAGTCGGGTGAGACTTGACACCCCGCAAATAGCGATAGACACAGACTCTCTGCAACGAAGGCCTGATGCCATGATCTTTGAGTATGTTTGCCGTTTCTTGCATAATCACACCCTCTTAAAAACTCCCATTAAACACCTTTAAAAAAGCGGCTCTCTTTCGAGAACCGCCCTTACACCTCAAAACTACTTGAAGTAACGACCCAGCAAGCCCTGGAATGCAGAACCATGGCGTGCTTCGTCCTTGCACATTTCATGAACAGTGTCGTGGATTGCATCGTAACCGAGTTCCTTGGCACGCTTAGCAAGAGCGAGCTTGCCTTCGGTAGCGCCAGCTTCGGCAGCAACACGGAGTTCCAAGTTCTTCTTGGTATCGGCGTAAACGACTTCGCCCAAGAGTTCAGCAAACTTGGCAGCATGTTCGGCTTCTTCGAAAGCGATACGCTTATAAGCTTCGGCAACTTCCGGGAATCCTTCGCGGTCCGCCTGGCGGCTCATGGCAAGGTACATACCCACTTCGGTACATTCACCCGCAAAGTTCTCACGGAGCCCCTGCACCACTTCGGCATCCAAGCCCTGAGCGACACCGACCTTGTGCTCGTCAGCCCAGACAATCTTGCCGGCTGCCGGCTGTTCGACCTTTTCGAAGAACTTGCTCTTCGGAGCGTGGCACTGCGGGCATTCTTCCGGTGCTTCCGGACCCATGTGGACATAACCGCAAACTTTGCAAACCCAGACCTTCATATTTTCTCCTTTCCGCTACGCGGATTTGATGTAGAAATTCATGATTATTTTGTGATTAAATTTGTAATCATTACAAATATATAATTATTTCAAACATTGTCAAGTCAAAATAACCACTTTTTATAAATATTCATTAATTTTTTTGAAAATTACCGCAAAAACTTTTTTTTCGCAAAAAAGTACGGCAAAGGCATAAAAAAAACAGCCCGTTGAAGGCTGTTTAAAAATCAATTTGTTTTATGGATTAGAACACCGGAGCTTCAGCAGGCTTTTCGCGGCGCTTGGTCTCGGCTTCAGTTGCAAGCTGACGGTGTGTTACAGAACCCACTGCATAATAGCGGTTACCCTTCTGGATTACAGCAGTGTAGGCATCCAAAATCTTCACCGAGAACCATTCCTGATAAAGATTATGCACGTTTTCTTTAAGGGTAGAAACTTCGCTGATAGCCGGAGAACCCGATGGCTTGCCATACTTGAGCGTGAACTGATCGGACATGTAGGCAACCGCTTCGAAGGTCTTGCTCAAACGAGCACGTTCAACGCGGCCTGTACGGATTTCAAAGGCATAGAACTTGTCGTTCTTATTGAAAATGAAATCGACCTGAACTGGCAGTTCACCGAACATATAAACAGGAATGACCACTCGCTCACCAATACCGGTCTGACCGTAAGGTTCGTAACCTTTTTTCATCATTTCTTCAATGACGGTCTCACGAGTGGAGCCAAAAGGAATGCCGGCAAAATTATTCTGAGACTGTGCCTGCACGTGTAGCGAAAGCACAAGAATCAAAAAAGTAACGACAATGCCAAATTTGGACACAATAGACTCCTCTAGATATTGTAAAAGATAGTAAACTTTTTCCAAGTAAGCAAAAATTTTTCATAAAAAAAAGATTTTTTGGTCCAGTATCTATATTTGGTCACATGTCAAGCACATTTGGAAAGATATTTTCTGTCACAACATGGGGTGAATCCCATGGTCCCGCCGTTGGAGCCGTCCTCGATGGATGCCCCGCCGGCCTCCCGATCACCGAAGAAATGATTCAGGCCGAACTGAACCGCAGGCGCCCGGGTCAGGGCAAGGTCACGACCGCCCGTAACGAAAAGGACCAGGTAAAGATTCTTTCCGGTGTTTTTGAAGGAAAAACGACAGGAACCCCCATTTCTTTCGTCGTTTTCAACGAAGACCAGCACAGTAACGACTATGCCGACATTGCCAAGTGGTACAGACCGGGGCATGCCGACCTCTGCTATGACCTTAAATACGGATTCCGCGATTACCGCGGCGGCGGCAGAAGTTCTGCCCGCGAGACCATCGGTCGCGTAGCCGCAGGCGCCGTCGCGAAAGCATTTTTGAAGACGGTCGCAGGTACAGAATTTCTCTCGTGGGTCGCTTCTGTCGGCAATGTCGATTGCGCCATGCCGAATCTGGAAACCCTTACGCTTGACCAAATTGAAGCATCCCCCGTCCGCTGCCCGGACGAAACAGCCAGCAAAAAGATGGAAGAAGCCATCCTTGAGGCGAAGTCCAACGGCGACAGCATCGGCGGAACAGTCTCGCTTTTCGTAAAAAACGTCCCGGTAGCCCTCGGCGAACCGGTATTCGACAGGCTCGACGCACTTCTGGCCCAAGCGATGCTCTCTATCCCGGCATGCAAGGGATTCGAAATCGGTAGCGGCTTTGCAGCAGCCCGCATGCACGGCAGTGAACACAACGACGAGATTTATGTTGACGGCAACACCTACCGCACGCGTACAAACAACGCGGGCGGTAGCCTTGGTGGCATTTCGAATGGCGAACCCATCTATTGCCGCATGGCGTTCAAGCCGACAGCCACCATTTCGCAATTGCAAAAGACCGCCGGCCGAGGTCTCGAAAACGGAGAACTTGCCGCCAAGGGAAGGCACGATCCTTGTGTTGCCGTCCGCGCTCCGGTGATTGTGGAAAGCATGGCAGCTCTCGTGCTTGCAGATCTTTACTTGCAGCAGAAACGCAATTGCCTTTAATTAAGCGACAGCTCTCTTCGTCAAGCTGTCACCCCGGATTCACGGGGGCGCCTTCATCTTATGAAAAGGCGATGCCGGCACGTAGACCGGCATGACATGCATCGAGGCATTGCCAATGAAACACATAACGAAGTCTTTCCGCCTTGTCGCATCCGCATTTTACCGAATTGCGTACAAACTGCACCACAAGCTCTTTTTGCGCCCTCAACCGCAACTACGCGTTCCCGTTTTCATTGTCGGGAGCTATTTAGCAGGGGGTGCCGGCAAGACGCCTTTTACCATCTGGCTTGCAAAACATTTTCAAGAACAAGGTAAGAAAATTGCTATCCTATGTCACAGCGCCGCATGGGATGAATTTATCATGATTGAGCGGAAATTTCAATCCGCCAAATCTACACAAATAAAAGTATTCGCGACCAAAAATCGCTACAAGACAGCCAAAGAAATTCAAGACAAATTCGACATTATCCTCTGCGACGACGGATTCGAAGATTCGCGCTTTACAGGCGCCCACCGCATTTGCCTTGACTGGCAGGAACCGCCGCAATCCATAGCAAGCCTTTTGCCGAGCGGCCCGTTCCGCAGTTTAAAGCAGGACCACGACGAAACCGAAATCATCCATCTTGATTGCGTAGGCAACAACGGACATTGCGTCAATTCGCCCGCCATCAATTTTTCCATCGAGTCCATCACAAACTTTGCAGCGGGCAAACCGCTTACCGCTACAGCCATTTGCGGGCTCGGCAATCCCAAGCGATTCGTCGAAGACATCCGTACATTCGGAATAAATGTCGAAAAAGCAATCGTCCGCCGCGATCACGACAAACGATTCCATCAAATCGTCCAAGCGGAACTTGCGCAAGACAAAAACATCGTCATTTCGCAAAAAGATGCGTGCCGTTTGCAGCAGTCGCTCCTCGCCCATCCAAAGCTCCACACCGCTATACAAAAAATAACAGTCTCCGACAACATCCTAAAAAAATTGCTCTAGCCGTAAATTTTTGAGCAAAACTTTGTTCTTCATTTTTTTGTAAAGAGTAATTTATCCATTTCTTTTTTTGTATTTTATTCTTTATGAACAAAAGTACTATCGGCAGATTTTGGTTTAATGGGATGTTTGCCGTTATTTCGGCAAGTACATTTTTTGCATGCGATTCATCTAGTTCAAGCGTTTCAGATCCAGGAGATGGCATTACCATAAACCCCTTGGAAGTCGAAACGGGTTCAATCACCGACAACCGTGATGGGGAGACATATAGAATCGTCACCATCGGTGAACAAACTTGGATGGCCGAAAACCTCAAGTACAATTACAGCGACACAGACGCAAGTAGCTATTGCTATAAAGACAAAGACAGCAACTGCGACAAGTACGGCAGATTGTACACTTGGTCCGAAGACATGGCTCGCAACATCTGCCCTTCGGGCTGGCACCTCCCCGACAACGAAGATTGGAAAACCTTAATCAACTCCACAGGCGGAGTTGATTACGCAGGTCGCAAACTCAAAGCAAAATCCACGTGGAATAGCGACGGCAACGGTTCCGACGCTTACAGCTTTACAGCACTAGCCGCAGGTTTCCGCGACACCTCCAAAAATTACAGCCAACAAGGACTCAATGCTTCGTTCTGGTCCGCAACTCGGTATGACGGCACCGACGTACTTTACTGGAGCCTTAACGCCGACAACAGCCTCGTCATCCGTGATGCCGGCAATCGCAACAACGCGTTTTCTGTTCGATGCATCAAAGGCAGCAAGACATTCTATTACAGTTCCATGCGCTCTAGCAGTTCCAGCGCGAAAAGTAGCTCTAGTGTCAGGAGTAGTTCGAGCGCAAAAAGCAGCTCCAGCGCAAGAAGCAGTTCCAGTGTCCGAAGCAGTTCGAGCGCAAAAAGCAGTAGTTCTAGCACACCAAGTAGTTCCAGTGCAATCAGTAGCTCTAGCGTTCAAAGCAGTTCAAGCGCTACTTCAAACAGCTCCAATTACAAGTACGACCCCGCCAAAGTCATTCACGGGACCATAACAGATTCCCGTGACGGACAAGAATACAAGACCGTCACCATCGGCAATCAAACTTGGATGGCTGAAAACTTAAGATACGAGATTCCTAGGGATGCCGCAGATACTGTCGATGTCTTTTGTCCTCAAGATCCTGACACTCTCGCACTCGTAGGCTGTTATTACACTTGGAGAGCCGCAATAAAAGCCTGTCCTAACGGTTGGGTATTACCAAGTCAAAGCAATTGGAAAACATTGATCAATCAAATTTCTTGGACTGCTCCATGGGGCATCCTCGAAACTATATGCAACACCGAATCCTTGATATACAATTCGATTCAAGGGAATGATGTGTACGGCCTCAACATCACACCGTCTGGATCATGCAATCCCGATACAAAAAAAATCAGTATTAACGGAACTGCCAAATACTGGACATCATCATTCCTAGATGAATTTTTCTGTGGGGACGCTGTACTTTCATTTATAAATGACAACTTAAAAACAGATATATTCACCAATCATTCGGCCTTCCAATCCGTTCGTTGCCTAAAGAGGTAAAAAGATGAAACAGATTTTATGGACTCTTTCCCTTGGCCTAGCCACCTCCTTTATCGCATGTTCAGAATCTGCAACATCTGTAGAGAACAACAACGAGCATGAATCACTAGAGTCGTTTACCGATTCCCGTGACAACCGAGAATACAAGAAAGTAACCATCGGCGAACAAACTTGGATGGCCGAAAACCTTTATTTTGAAAAATATTTCTACACCTGGGAAGAAGCAAAAAAAGCATGTCCTGAAGGCTGGCATCTCCCCAATGACGACGAATGGAAAACTCTATTTGAAGAAGTCGGCGGCGTAGAAAAAGCTGGCCTCCAGTTGAAATCCACTTCGGGCTGGGAAACAGGCAAAAACGGAAAAGACAAATATGGCTTTGAAGCATCCCCAATGGGTTACCGCGACGCTCTCGACGAGCGACAAAAGAAAGGCTATAGGGCATTGTTCTGGTCCGCTACAGAGCTAGACAGTAAAAACGCCTTCAACTGGAGATTCGACGGCGTAAGCGATTACGTATTCTATGAAGACTATCCAAAAAATTTTAGACTCTCTGTCCGTTGCATAGAAAATAACTTCATCGAGGAATCATCCAGTTCATCGGATGAAATATCGAGTTCTTCGAACAAAGTTCAATCCAGTTCATCTTCTAATGATCGATCAAGTTCTTCGATAACAAAACAATCCAGCTCCTCTTCCAAAAATCAATCAAGCTCTTCCATAACAGAACAGTCCAGCTCCAGCATTCATTCTTCTAGCTCGGAATCAAGCAGTTCTATGAGCTCGTCGTCATCCAGTAGCAGCTCTTCAAGCATTGTTTCTAGCTCTAGCGAACCCCCTCGTCCAACAGTCTATGACCCCATCAAAAAGACGTTGACGGACGGTCGTGACGGACATATTTATAGAACTACAACCATCAACAATCGCGTATGGATGGCAGAAAACCTGAATTACGCATACTACTTCAAGTCGGCAAGAAGTTTCTGCTACCAAAACGATACCGCCTACTGTACAAAGTACGGACGACTTTACACTTGGAGCGCCGCCATGGACTCGGTAGGAGCTTTTTCAAACGACTCTAAGCTATGCGGCCTAAGATCAAAATCAAATTGCAAGCCTGCTGAAGTCGTCCAAGGAATGTGCCCAGAAGGGTGGCACTTGCCCAATCGAGCAGAATGGAATGAATTGTTCTATTATATTGGTGGTTACAACACCCAAAAGCTAAAGGCAAAACAAGGTTGGGACGGATCCGAAGGAACCGACGATTTTGAGTTCTCTATGTTGGCCGCAGGAACGCGAACAACAAAAGCTGAATTCACAACCGAAAAAGAGATTGCCTATTTCTGGACTTCTGACAAAGAAGATGCCAACGCCATTCTTTTTGACCATACACAACAATACTACATCAGAATGGTTACGGAGGATTACGCATATTCCATCCGTTGCTTAATGAACTACGAAGATAAAAACAACATTCCCAAGCCCGATCATGAAATAGTCTATGGCACACTTGAAGATTCCAGAGACGGCAATGTTTACAAGACCGTAGAAATTGGGGACCAGACATGGATGGTTGAAAATCTGAGACTCGAGTATCACGAGGGATCTGCCGAAAGCTCTTGCCCAACGGACGATCCGGAATATTGCAATACCTTTGGCAGATTATACACATGGTCAGCAGCTATGGATTCAGCCGAAATTTATTCTAATGACGGCGCCGGATGTGGTTATCACCTTACATGTAATCCCAAGACATTCGCCAAAGGGATTTGCCCAGACGGGTACCGCCTCCCAAACAAAGACGATTTCCTAAAGCTTCAGGAAGCAACAGGAGGCAACGTTCTCTCAGGACAGAACCTGAAAGGACTTGAAGGCTGGCCAAGAAACGGCAATGGCTATGATTTATATGGATTCAACGCAACACCAATTAGCGAAAAAGATGCTGTATATTATTGGGGTTCATCAGAAGATGACCAAAAGTACAGTGCCAGAACTCTCTGTTTCACACTTACAACAATGAATTCCGACATCTGTTATTCAACTAAAACAGCAACAAACCCAATTCGCTGCATCAAGATGATTCCAGAAGAAATAACGGCCAAACAAACCGCAGATTAGTGTTTTTTTGCCCTTTTCTCCTTTTTTTATTGTATTTTTAAAAACAAGAACTAGGGAGAAAAAAATGAATTTGCGTCAACGTTTTGCCGAACTTCTTCAAATAATCACAAAAAATATTCCCGAACGAGAATACCACGTGCAGTTGGGTTTTCTCACCACGCTCATTCAGGAACCTTTTTATTTGTACGGCCATCCCGGCTGCGGTAGTTCCCTTATCATCCGCAGAATTTCAAACACATTCAAGAACGCAAAAATTTTAAGGCTCGGAAAAAAGCAAAAAGAACTCCCTGACAATATTAACGATTACAACCTGATTATCTTCGACAACTTTACGCCGGGCGATGAACAGAACAAAAGTAATCTCCAAATAGTTGTCCACGACCACGAAAAAAATTCCATTATTATTTCGGGCGACCAAAAACCGGAATCTGCGCTGTGCAGATCCGAAGTGAGTGACCAGGTCACGCTCACCATCATGCTCCCCGAAAATATATCGTCTGACGCTCTTTGCGCATTGCTCCAAATCCACGGAACCGAAAGCGAAGAACCAGTCCCGGACAACCTCGCCATTAGCGCCGAAGAACAGGCCCAATGGATAAAAGAAATCCACAAGGTTACGCTCTCCCCGAATACTCTTGCAGTCATCGGCAAGGTTTCAGAGACTTGCACCCAGAACGGCGTCTACGTCTCCATCCGCAGATGGATCGCCCTTTCGAACATGATTAAGGCAATCGCGTTCCTCAATGGCCGCAACGAAACTAAACTTATAGACACCTTCTTCTTGGGAACATCCATTTGGGGACGCAGCGCTTCGAATACCGCCATTTCCGAAAGCTACCGCGAAATTCTCAAAACGCAACTATACAAGAACACGCCGAGCCTTCTCGAAAAGCCCTACAACGCCGACGACTTGCTCATGCGCGTGAACCACCTCGTCCACAGTTCGAACAACCTTTACGAGACTAAACCGTTCAACGGCGAAAAGTGCCTTGCATACCGCATTACCATTGCAGGCGAATCCGTGCCGCTTTACGCACCACTCAAATACATTGAAACCGATGTAAGTTTCAACCCTTACAACGAACTCCGTCAAATTGAGAAGCGCGTACTCTGCAATTACCACGGGACATCGAACTGCACCATTTCCATTGACCCGCAGGTCCGTACAAGCGGCCTCCGCAGCTCCGTCAATCAATCAAGCAACACCTCTACCAAGTTCGAGGAATTTGGCACACTCCCAACGTACATCTTAAGAGAAAACGCTCCCGAAATTATCGAACAAAAGAAAACTCTCCGCGATTCGTTGAACAGCGAAATCAAGGAATCCATGGAGCGCGAAACCGCAAACCTCGTCGCGCTCCGAAATACATACAAACTCTTTAACGAATCGAAAGACGACTTGTTCTGCTTTACGCAGATGTTCAATTCAGTCCAGGAAGATATCAAGGCTCAGTTCGACAACACAGCAAACATCATCAAGACTATCAAGAAAGCAAGCGAAACAATCGCCTCGTTCTCGAACAATATGCTTAAAACGCCCAACTTGGTCGGCAAGCAACAAGCCAAGCCGCAAGCGGCTCAAGGTCAATCTGCGGCGAATGCAGAAAAGTAAAAAGCTCTATAGCAAAAGCACCTCGGACACATTCCGAGGTGCTTTTTTGTAAAAAGTTTTTTTCAACTTTAGTTTTTTTTAAATTTCCTAAAAAAATCTCAAAAAGGGTTGGCAACATTGAATAAGATTTGCTCTTTCGCTGTAACGTTTCTCTTACTGCTGCCTTGTTTGGTTTCAGCCAAATACATGGCCGTTTTGGAAACGCTCTCCCCTAAAGAATTGCTCACAAGACAAGAACGCATGTATCTGGCAGATATTCTCCGAGGCGAAGCCGTCCGAATCCTCCCTGCAGAACAAAACTGGACCATAATGACCCGCGAAAACATCAACGTGATGCTTCCGCCAGGCAAATCCATCGAAGACTGCGAAGGCAGCTGCCTCGCCGAAACAGGCAGGAACATCGCCGCTGACTATGTCGCACAGGCAAGAGTATCACAATTTGGCAAATCACTCGCCATCACTGCCGAGCTTTACGAGACTGCCACAAGCAAGCTCATTGCAAGTTTTGTAGGCAAGGGAGAGACTGTCGAAGACCTCGAAAAGATTATCAAGGAACAGGCCCCCGCCTTTTTCAGAAAAAGCCGCGACAACGCCATGCCCTTCGGGTACGTCAATACAAACAACTCTTTCTCGTTCCAAGGCCCAAAGAAATTCATCATCGATATCCAGACAACCCCAATAGGCGCAATCCCCACATTTGACGGGAGAGCCAACCCGCAATGCACCAGCACCCCCTGCAGAATCCAACTTGAAGGCGGCGAACACCGAATCGTATTTTCGAAAGAACGTTTCGACGATCTGGATACCATCATTAACGTGATTGAGAACGGACAAGCTGTCAATGCAAACCTTGTTCCAAACGTAAGCTTTATAAAGATTGCCCCGCAAATTGCAGACGAACTCCAAACACGAGGTTCCACTTCAGTCGTAATTGATGGCAGAAAAGCCAATTGGGGTGTAAACGAATTAATTCCAGGAATCCACACGGTTCGCATCACGCATAGTTGCCATGACCCCATCGAGCTCAATGTTTCTATTCAAAAGAACGAAACCAAAACCATATCGGATTCTCTAAAGCGTGGCATCGGTGGCCTAGAACTGGAAGTCTTCAAGAACGGCGTACCACAGGCAGTCCCTGTATTCATTGATGACAACGCTGCAGGCACAACGCCGTTCGCAAGCGAAGTCCCACTCTGCGCCAAAATCGAAATAGAAAACGAAGGCAATCGTGAACAAGTGCCCGTCGAAATCAAGTGGCACGAAGTCATCAAGAAATCCTATGAAATTAAAGAACAAAAGCCAGCCGTCATCACCAAAGCAGACGAGACACGCCAGAAAGCAGAAGTCGCCTATGCAGAACTCGATGGCAAGAAGGTTGCTGCCAACGCAAACAAAACAAACGACACAACATCAAATAAACCCAAACGCATCTGGGGCGGTGTCACGGCAGGCATTACCTACAATGATTTCTACAGTACAAAATTCGGTCTCAACGACATCAAGCACGGAACAGCATACAGCCCCTCCATCAGCGGAGCAGACGACCTTCTCAGCAATTACTGGGGTGTTGGGTTCAAAGTGGGCTTTAGCGGCATGTTCCTGCAATCGCAGTATTTCAATCTGCGCGGAGACCTGAACCTTGCCCTCCGCCAAGGAACCGGCAAGACAAATTCAACAGTTACACTGTCTTGGAAAGATTCTGACAAGTCCGAAAAATCCGATCTCGAAATCGAGTACTCCTCGACACAGCTGAACATTGACCTGCCCATACTCGCACGCGTATCCATCCCGAACACCATTTACTTCGAAGCAGGCCCAATGTTCTCTTTCAACATTTATTCCAACAGCGAAGCAAAAATCACCGACGTTTATGGAACTGAAACGTACAAAGACAACGGAGGCTTGAGCGCCTTCGAATTTGACATCGCGACAGGCATCGGAATTTCTCGCAGCATCGGCAAATCAATGCTCGACTTTGACTTGCGCTTTATATTCGGCATCACGCGTTTAAGCGACAGCAAGGATTCTCCCAAAACATGGCAAGGACAACTGAACGTAACTTATTGGTTCTTGTAGGAGAGGTGTAAGATGAATTTATTTAAGATTTTAACAAATAACACAATTAAAAAACAAATTAGATCTTTTAAATTTGGGGCATTAGGAAGTATTATACTCCTTGCCGGTATCCAAAGCGCATCGGCATCATTATCTGGGTGCGAGGGAACCGTTTATCTTAAGCTTCCTGATGGATGGACTACCGCTTATACTGTCGCTGGTGGTCACTTTATAGCTTTCTCAAAAAGCACTAAGTATGCCGATTGGTATGAAATTAGCACTGCAAAAATAGCAGGCACAAACACCTCTACAGATTTCTACATCTCGAAAGTTCAGAACGACTACGGCCAGCAGGGAGGCATTACTCCAACTCAGATTGGCACTATGTTCCAATTTGCAACCGGCAAGGGCTTCTCTTGCGCTGATTTCGGTTCAACGACCAACGAACTTTGGATCCAGCCTAGCTTTGAGGACCCATCCAAACCTTTAGTACTAGGTGATGCACCTGACGTCAAATATTTCTATGTATTCTTGCCAAATAACATAATTTGGAAGAGCTCAGTGCCGATAATTAATGAAAACGGCAAAGAACGAGAACTAAGCATAGATATTGACCATTGCGGTTGGTACTACAGACGCTACGTGAATGAAGCGCTCCCAACTGAAGTCTATATCCATAGAGACGATGACGAGACATTACAGAATGTCATTGGTATGGGAGGTGAAGCGGCATATAAAAACGATGAAGCCGCAACTCCGATTAATTTGAAAGACATGTTTGATAACTTTAAGTCAGAAGCTACTTTTATCGGCTCTCTCTTCTTTGTCGCTGACGAAAAGCAGGCTGCCGCACTTCCGAGTGAGTTGGCCGGTTGGTATATAGACAGACCAGATATTTATGGTTACTGCTCTTATAACCTCGCTGCTTTTATCTATGATACAGATCCCAGCTTGCATCCATCATTTTCTTGCTACGATATAGGTGGTGAAGGATGCCAAAGAGTAGACCAAACGAATGCTACTGCTGGAGCTAACAAAGATGCAGCTCTTAAAGCAATTTTTGATTGCATCGGTGTTACCCCGGGTATTGTAGAATCGACTCTTGACCCAGCTACCAAAAAGCCGAAGCTTTCGACTGCCGGAAAAAAATGTTTTATGGATGACAAGTATTTCAATATGCTCTTCAATTACACTCCTGGTGTGAACGAAGTGACTTGCTTTGATATGCCGTTTACCCGTACTGACGATGGCAAGTGGGAATTTGACTCTGACTTCTATACAAGCCCTGGTCTTAAAACTCCTGTTCAGGGTGGTTTCTATCCTGCCGAAGCTACCACTGCGACCAAACTTAACGAAGCTTATTCTACTCAGATCGGACTTCCTGCAGCTCGAATAAAGCATACTGCAGAAGGACCTGTATTTTACGGTCCAAAGCTCCGAGAACTCCACCCGACTGAAAAGATTCCGCAAATTGACGTGATCTGCAATGGTCCGGGTTGGAATGGAGGCATTAAGTGCGATGGCCTCTTTGCTGATGGTGATGCTACAACTTCAGCAATAGAAAAAGCACTTGATTTAAAAACTTCCAGTGATTGCGTCTTTGGTTGGAGCTGCCCAGAGAAGGCTCCTGCAAATTGGGCATTCTTTGTGGATGGTACTGAAACTTCTGCTTCTTCGGGTAGTCCACGTTGGACATCCGAAGAAGGCGGTAAGGGTAATGGAGGTCGTAACCAGCATTTCTGCTTCGAATCCCATGCTGAATTCCGCTTCAAGAAGGGGCTCAAGTTCAGCTTCCGTGGTGATGATGATATTTGGGTTTATATAGACAACAAGCTTGCAGTGGACCTAGGTGGCATTCACCTTGCTGCTCCGGGCTATGTGGACTTGGATACGTTTATGCCCGAAGGCAAGCCGGATTCCACCTATGATATCGATATCTTCTTCTGCGACCGTCGTACTACAATGAGTAACGTCCGTATCAAGACGAACATGTTCATTGAACAGACCGTGGGTATTAAGGCCGAAGGTCACCAGAACAGCAACGAAGATTTCAAGGCTACTGGTGGTAACAACCAGTTCAAGCTGAAGTATTCTCAGTCCGGTGGTGGTAGCTGCGCTGCCGCAAGAGGTACTGCAGTCGTGTTGGAAGGCAAGGAAATTACTGCGTATGGCTATAAGATTACTTATACGCTCACCACTGATAAGAGTGGTTCTGACCCGACCAAGACGATTATTTCTGCAGAAGAATTCGAAGCTAATCCGGTTCAGTTAGACGGCATCATCGATGTCACGGAACCGGGTGAACCGATGATTAACGAAATCAAGTTGAAGAAGAGACTTACTCCGGGTACGTACTATCTGCGCATTACGATTGGTACCGATGTCTATATTATGTCCTGGAACATTAAGAACACAGCAACAACATCTAGTTCGTCAAGCACGGGGAACGTTTCCAAATCATCAAGTTCCAATAGTGGCACAGGGAAATCTAGTAGTTCAAACAAAGTCACATCAAGTTCTAGCAAAAACGATTCAAAATCTAGCTCAAGTAACGTCGCCCCCAAATCCAGTTCTAGCAAGAGCGAAAACAACAAGGACAAAGATGATGAAAAGAACGAAAATACAAAGCCCTCGTTCCGCGTCAAGATGACCGCCCCGTTCGAATTCGAAATCGTCATGAACGAATCCTCGCCAAACCTCGCCAAGCGTTACGCAGTCATGGACATGAAGGGTCAGGTGCTTTCCGTTGGTGAATTGAGCGACAAAGGCGCCCGTGTGAATGTTCCCACATACGGATCCTACGTTGTCAAGGTCGGCCTCACTTACGAACTCGTGAACGTGAGATAAGGAACAAAGCAACGTGAACTTGGTTTTCCTCTGGGCGGGTATCGCATTACTTTGGCTGATATGCATCTGCATGACCAAAAAAGGTCGTGCAGTTATTCGCATTTTCTGGAGAAGTATCAAAGTCAAGCTCATCATCATTGCATGGGTTCTTGGAATTGCAGCGATAGCCACTGCTTATGCGACACACCCCGAAGAAGAACCCCGCCCGACAATCGACGAGCAGCTCGAATACCAGAAGTACACCACGTCCGCGATTCAAAAGCTTTGCGACCAGGGCGAGCTCATCATCGACATGAACTGTAACCTCGACAGTGCCGCAGCAGAACTCGCCTACATCCTCCCCACCGTCATCAACAATTACAATCTCGTTGTCACGCGCCCCACGACACCGATTCTCGAAAAAATCAAGGACACGTTACAGATAAAGATGATCGGTTACAAGAAATTCAAGAACAGGGGAATCCGATTGATCAAAGCGCTTCAACGAGATCTAGGCATTCGTTACGAATTGTCCATCTTGTCCGATAGCACGGACCACACACTTATAATAACATATACCGGTAAGCCCTGGGACAGCGAACACCTTTGCAACTTGCCCGTTCTTGAAGCATGCCTCCGCGAGCGCACGGACCCAGCAGTCCTCATGTCCATCATCCATCACACTTCGGGATTCCAGATGAACTATCAGGGCAAAAACAACACGTCCGGACTCTTGGCTCTCGATACTGGCAAAGGTTTAGAACAAATTGGCATAGGCGCCCACCGCCTCAAACAAGCCCTCGCCACATCGCCAACGCTCGCCGATGCCATTGCGCAATTTTATCCAGAAACAGAACACCGCAACAGATTCGAGAACTGGCGCAAGGACCCGCAAAAGCATTACTGGGTCGGTCAAGTGCTCACGGATATTCAATACTACCGTAGCAACGGAATGACGCTCAAGCCACGCAAACGCGTAGAACCGCAAAACTAGAACTTGTACAAAACAAACCCGCCTAGCGCAGCGACAATGACTCTAGGATAATCATCCGAATCTATAAATGTCTGTCGGTACACAAGCCCTGCCCTAAAATGTTCTAGGAAATCGGCACCGATGTGGGTGTAAAATCCATGGCTATAAGACGAAAAATAGGTATCGTCTTTTGTTGTATTTTCGCCATCCAATTCGCCAAAGCAATAGGTCAAACGTCCATAATGGAGACCAAGATCGACATAACCAATATCGAACGGATGAGCATTTATCGAGAACGAAACATACGGAACGACAAAGCTCATTTTGCCGCTATGCCCCGCGCGTTCAAACGACCAGCCATTGCGATTAAAGCCAATCGAAGGCGTCCACGAGAAATACCTAGCAAAACGGAACTCACGGCCAAACTGTAACCAAAAATCGCCATTGCCATTGAAAGTAAGCGATTCCCTAAAAATGGACAACTTCGAATAGTAAAATTCCGTCTGTGCGACAAAGCGGGATTTAGGCAACTCGGTACTCGACACACCATTTTGGGCAAATAGCGAAGTCACCGCAAAAAGAGCAATCAAAAGCAAACGTTTCACCATCTATTATTCCTGCTTCTTAACGATTCCAAAGTAAAGCTCGTCGTATCGAGATAACTGCCAAACGTCCCGCAATTCGAGGCGCCCTGCGCACGGACAAACGACTTGGCCGGTTCATCATGACGATTAAAATAAAAGAATGTCCCTCGGCTCCAAGGTTCCAAATAGGGATTCAACTCCATCGTCATCACATTGCCATTCAAAATCGGGGTTATCAATCCTGACCCAACTAACGGTAAAGTCTGCGAGTTTGCAGCCCACACATAGACATTCCAACTGTCATTGACTTCACCCCATTTCGAAACGACACTTGTCTCCGAGATATACCCATACATTTCCACCGAAGAATTCCCGTCGGAAGTGTTAGTAACAACAGTAAAAGAAGTATCTGCATTAAAGCATATTTCCCGGCAACCCGATTCTGTCGAGACCCAGCATCCAACAAGTCTACCATAGGCCGGCGTAAAATCACTATCGTCATCCACATCCGCCAAAGAGCAGGCAAACAGCATCAAAGATACTATCCATAAAAAGTATTTCATAAATTTTCCTTTTGCACAATCACTTCTGCACAAACGTCTAGAATAAAATAGAAATTACTAGAAGCTAGATTGCCGCGTCCCCTTACAGGGGCCTCGCAATGACGTGAAAGGTGAATGGCACAACCATCATGCCAGCGTTATGCACGCCATCTCGTAAAAAACTAGTCTAACTTGTACTTGTCTTTCGCAGCTTCGAGTTCGGCACTGGCCTTTTCCCAAGCAGCGTAAAGTTCTTCAGTCAGTTTCTTGTTTTCGTCCATGTCTTTTGCGATGGACGTAATCGCATTGCCGTCGCCCGATTCCGAGGCGGCCACAAGTTTTGCTTCAAGTTCGCCGCCGAGAGCTTCGGCCTTCGCAATTTCAGCTTCAAGGCGGGCCGTCTCTTTTTCGAGCGGCTTGATGACCTTGCTGCGTTCGGCAATGTAGTCCGCACGCGCCCTGCGGTCTTCCTTGGTGCGCGGCGTCGAACTTACAGGCTTGTCGTCCGTGACGTCGATATTCGAGACCTTGATGTTTGCGGAGTTCGCGCCGCCCGGCTTCTTTTCAGAAGCCCAGCCAACCTTTTCAAGGAAGTCCGCGTAAGTGCCTTCGAAGATACGGCACTTACCACCGTCGAAGACGATGAGGCGCGTTGCAAAAGCATGCAGCAGTTCTTCGTCATGCGTCACGACAAGTGCGGTACCATCGTAATCTTCGAGCGCATCAATCAAACTCTCGATGCTTTCCATGTCCAAGTGGTTCGTCGGTTCGTCAAGCAAAAGCATGTTGCTTTCGTTCGCCAAAATCTTCCCTAACAGCACACGGCTGCGTTCACCACCCGAAAGCACCTTGACCTTCTTCATGGCAGTGTCGCCGCTGAACATCATCACGCCCGCGAGGCTACGCGCACGGCTCTTCTGTGACACATCCGCAATTGCACTTGCAATTTCTTCTTCGACTGTATTTTCAAGATTCAGGCGGTTGATGTTCGTCTGTCCAAAGTAATTTATCTTGAGGTTCGGGTTGTAATTGATTGTACCCTGGGTCGGTTCAAATTCTTTCGCAATCAAGTTCAAGAGCGTTGTTTTACCGCGACCGTTCGGGCCGATAATTGCAATGCGGTCGCCCTTGAACACTTCCAACTCGAGGTCCGAAATCAGCTCCGGACCGTAGCCGTTTTCGTTCTTGTACGCAAAATGCAGCCCATGAATCTGGAGCATGCGCTTGCCCGGGAATTCCGCATTCTTGAAATTGAAATCCAGATTGCGTTCGTGCGTGAGGCGTTCACCCGTCGCAAGCTTTGCTGCAGCCTTAATCTTTGACTGCACCATCGCAGCCTTTGCGGCCTTGTAACGGAAGCGTTCGATAACCTTTTCGAGCTGTTCCTTTTTGCGCTGCTCGTTTTCTTGCGTGCGCATTGCCACTTCTTCTTCTTCGGCAATCGTCTCGCGGAGCTTTTCGACCGTCCCCTTGACCTTGCGCATCTTGTGGCGGTGAATCCCCACCGTATGCGTGCAGACCTCATCCATAAAGTGGTGGTCATGCGTAATCAAGAGCACTTCACCCTTCCACGCGCGCAAAAAGCGGCTGAGCCAGCGCATGGAAACAATATCCAAATAGTTCGTCGGTTCGTCGAGCAAAAGCATATCCGGTTCCGACGCCAAAACCTTCGCCAAATTCAAACGAATCTGGAAACCACCCGACAAAAGCATCGGGTCTTTCTGCATGCTCTCTTCGTCAAAGCCAAGACCAAAGAGAATCGCCTCGACCTTGTGTTCTTCGAGCCAGCCATCCTCATTTACCTTGAGCACACTGCACGCCTCTTCGTGAACCGTCGGGTGCGTGAACTTGATATGCTGCTGCAAATAGCCAATCGTATAGCCCTTCGGGATGTCGATGTTACCGCCATCGAGGCATTCCTGCCCGAGAATCATCTTGAAAAGGGTCGATTTGCCGCAACCGTTGCGACCTACAAGACCGACACGTTCATGGTCGGCAACAAGCATGCTAGCGCCGTCCAAAAGGACCTGCATGCCAAAAGACTTAGATACATTCTGAATTTGAATCACAAAACCAAAGATAGAAAAAGGGCGCCCAGAGGGCGTCCTTTCAAACCTTTAGAGGCGACCGATAGATTACTTCCAGTCAAGAACTTCGCGGTTCCAAGAAACCGGAGAACCGGTCATGATCAAGTTCTTGTCAAAGCCGCGACCATTGCTCATCTGCTTTGCAACAAAGCCAGACTTGTACATGGTAGCCTTCTTGCCGTCCTTGTTCTTGCCATCATAGACAATGTCAAATCCAACCCATCTGTAAAGGACAAAGCCGAAGAAGTTTCTGCGGTATTCCCAAGAGTCGCTCGTGATGATGAGCTTCTTGACCTTGTAACCCTTCACGAGAGCCTTGAGTTCCTTTTCAATCTTCGGACCCTTCCAAGTCTGCTTCGGAAGGTCTGCCATCTTGACCGGAGTCGGGCCACGCTTGATAGCTTCCTGGACTTCTTCAATCGGAGACTTGCCCACGATTTCCTTGAAGTCAGTCACTTCAACTTCGTAGAACTTTTCCGGGAAGGCAACGCCCTTGTAAACGCCCTGGTCGATATAGCCGTATCCTTCCGGCACATAGAAGAACTTGCCGCCCTTCTTGTAAACGAAAGCCATCGCAAAAGCGTTCTTGTCGTTGTACTTCATAATGGAGCCAAAGCGGTAAGCACGCACGAATTCGCTTTCGCCCTGTTCCTTGTCGGACGGGCCAATCCAGCGGGACTTGAGGTTTCTGATGTCGTTGTCCTTCGTGATCATGTAGACTTCAGCCGGCAATTCGCCTTCAACCATCGTCTTGGTGGTATCGTCGATTTTCTTCGGATCCCAGTCATACACGAGAGCCTTCGGGGTATTCGGGGTCGGGCCATCGACAACCGGCTTGCCAAAGCACTTGACACACTTTGCAACATGGTCTTTCCAGAAAATGACATTGCTATCGGCGTCCCTGTAAAGCACGTCGTAGTTCAACACGTCCGGTTCGCGTTCTTCGGCAAGTTCATCCGTGTGGATGAACACCTTGATGATGCCCTTTTCCTTGTTGTCCTTCCAGTGGTAGAAAACGCGTTCGAGGTAACGGTTAGAAATATCGGCGCCCACCGGGAGTTCGCTTCTAGCCATCGTCGGCTTGTCAGATGCCGGAGCCAAAGCGGCATCGGCAGGGACATCATCCTGAGCATTCGCCATAGAGAAGGCGAAAAGTCCTGCAGCAAGAGTCTTGAAAATCAGTTTCATTCCATTCAACCTTACGGGTTCCAAATGACAAACGACATTCCTGGCGAACCCACATTAGCCAAGAATGCGCATTTTTTTGGACAATGTAAATAAAAAAGAAACGTTTGGCAACAAATGATGACGGAATTACTACAAAAAACTTTAAAACCTTCAACACTTTTCAACATCTATCAACACCCATTGTAAATAGAAATTGGGTATAAAGAAAGTCCCGCATGTAACCCGTTAAGTTTCAAAGAGTTACTTTCTGCGAGGCTTATTCTTAAACTGTTGATAAGTTGTGGTTATTTCTTGCCGTGGCGGCGAATGCCCAAATTGAACGTTTCGTCAAACTTCCCGACAATATTTGTATCGGAGAAAATCTTGAACCGGAGTTTTGCAATATACACGCCCGTTCCGACAAAACGTCCCTTGTTGCTGCGAGCATCCCACATCAAGAACATATTGCCTGGATTATCCACGCAGTCTGTCCCGAAGATAGCCTTATCGCTGCAAGCCACCTCGCCCTTCTTCGAATTGACAAAATGCCCTAGGCTCGAGAAGTATTCCACTTCCCACTTGATCTTGACCTTCGAAAGCACAACGCTCCTCGGCTCATCAGAATTCAACAGCAATGACTTGCCAACTTCGCTCAAGTCAAACGAAATCAGTTCGCCAGGGTAACCTGTTTCGGCCACGACATCTTCAATCTTCTTCGAAACGTCAACACGGATAGGAGCAACATTATCCTGATACGGCCACTTTTCCGGTGTCCAAGTCGCAGGGTCAATCCCGACAACGCGAGGTGTTTCGATACCCACGCGCTGTTCACCTTCAATACGACGCCACGGATTATCCACATGCGGCACATTCCCCTGCAAATCCGGCAGCACACCTGGAATCAAGCGCACCATAAAGCCCACTTCCGGAAGGACCATGCTTTCATCTCTCTTCTGGAAGATCACGTCATAATAATTGCTTTTCCTGTTCGGCGAAACGGACACAACCGAGAGAAGCATCGGATTTACCAATTCTCCCGTCTTGTCCTTAAACTCCAGGAACTGCAACCCATTGAGTATATCCGCTTGCGTTGCCTCGCTGATATACACCGTCAGCTTGTTCACAGATTCACCCATCGGTTTCACAATCGGCTTATCCACAAGAATAGCGCCCATACGGTCTTCAATGGCGAGCCCGTCCAAGCTGAGCTGCGTCATCTGTCCCGTTTCCTTATCCATGTACGTGTAATGGTACCTGAATGATCCCTGATACGGATCCTTTGCATCGCCCGTAAAGACTTTATCCAACAAACTATCCGCTTGAATAGCCAAACTCTTTTCATCCTGCATCAGCATGACCACATTTTGTACAGAGGCCACCGTATGCCAATCGTCGCTACCAAAAGACCATGCGATTGTATCTGGAATAGTCTCGCCAAACGGCTTGTTGAACACAACTGCAATGCTATCGAGTACACCATCGCCATTGCGGTCATGAGCTTCGCCCAAACTTGCAAACGGTACCGGAGGCTCCTTAAAGTGGATATTCTTCCACGTAATAACATTTGCGACACCGCTTCCAGAAATTTCAAAGCTTGCATTCGTTACCGAAGAATCGCCGACAACATAGAACTTGGCAACACCCGTTGAATCAGTAATCAACTTGTTCACCCTTTGCTTCTTTTCGTCCAAGAAACTGATCGGGAACGAAGTATTCAAATCCAAAACCGCAAAGCAGTCCGTGCAAAGATGGGATATATAGAACACACCCACTTGCAAGGGGATTGTATCCGGGTACGCCACATGCGTAAGGAGAGTATCGTTTGCAGTACCATCAAACGGAAGGCCGCGCAAGCTAATGCCCATCGGATCAAAAGCCTTGATAGAATCTGGGCTGTTAAACACATCAATGAACGCAATATCCGGAAGCGGATAAGCCGGCACCGTAAAAAACACTTCGCTAGACTGGGTCATATCGCTAGCCAAGAAGAACTGTAACATGTAAGAGCCCGGTGCCAAAGAACGGTTACGCACAATTTCCATCGTATCAATCACAAAGCCAGCCATGTTGGCATCAATATTGATACCCACAATAGTTCCCGGCAAAAGTTCCATGCCATCCGGCGGAATCCTTTCATCATCGCCAAACAGCACAAACGAAGATTGCGCAGGCATCGTATCGATTTTCGAAGTGCTCGACACGTCACAACTGATCGATTCATCCATCAGCAATTGCAAAATGGTATACTTAATCGTTCCGTCCGTTGTCTTTTCTTCGACAGGGTAATACGTCTTTTGCGTCTGCAAGTTGATAGACGTACGCATCTTGAAGTTCGAACCCGTTGCATTGCGTTCCGAGAAGAAGATATGGAACGGATATTCACGACCTTCAACAAGCTTTAACGAAGGATCGTTCTGTCCAATCGTATCCAAGTTCACGCCGCCTTCTACAGGGCTATGGCAACCGCCGATATCCACGACAAGACGGTTGTTAATAAACACCCACACGTCATCGTCACCACGGAATTCAAAGTACTGGCCCTTCACATACTTGAACTGCGCCGAGACCTTCATCGCAAAACTGTAATTGTGACGGCAACCACTGATGTTCCAGTCAAACTTCGGATTCAAAACCTTCTTTGCCGAATCAAGGTACTGCAAATCATCAATCGGATAAAATCCCGGATTAATCGTATCGTTGCAATCACCTTCCTCATTCGTAAAGTCAGCCTGCCAGAAACCTTCTTCATCAAGCGTCAAATTGATATCGCGGCAAACACCATTCTTGTATTCGTTGCCAGCAGCATCTTTTGCCACCACCTGCGGAATAAACCACTTCTCGATTTCACGCGCTGCAGAACACTGACCCCACGGATAAACGAGCGAATCCACACGCGCAGGGGCTCCATTTACAAGTGTATCCTGCACCATGCCAAGCACATGACCTGAACATGTCTTAAATTCAGCGAGAGCTCCATTTTGGTCAAGTCCCATAACGGTGGTATATTCGCTACCACCATAAATGTTACCAAAGTCCACGTCAATGCTATCGTGATAACTTTCACCAGCCCAGTCCACAACAAGCGCCGAAATCTTGAGCGATGGACAAATGCCAAGAATGCCCGGATAGCGAGTCGTATCGGCAGGTTCATAACGCTGTTTCGGGTTCGGGTAAACCCAAACCGTGTCATGCGTTGCCATTAAAGAATCCAGCGAAATCAGGGAATCCAGTACGTCTATTTCCGGAACAACACCCTTGCCACCGTAGCGTTCCATGCCAAAAGTCTGCTTAAAGTAAACGCGCCAATCGGTCGCATGCTTATAAACGGTACCCGTGTACCAGCCACAAGTATCCGTAAGCGGCCCCATCTTGATGACATCGCCAGTCGATTCAATCACCATGGACGGTGACTGATTTTCCCACGGACTCTTCAAGCGAACCACTTTAGGTTCCGGCGGATAGAAAACCAAATCAAGCGTTTCCAACGCAGTCGTCGTATAAAGCCAGGTTTCATAAATTCCGGTCGGGAAAAGTTCGCTTGCACGCGGGCGGGATGCTTCCGGGAAATACGGATGCTGCGGCCAGTCATTCTTGCCACGCAGAATCTGGACAAACGTCATCGCCGAATTCCATTGCGACGAACCGACAACAGAATCAGCAAAATCGATATGGCGCCAATACTTGTATTCGCCTTCGGTGCTGAGTCCCGTCGGTTCATTCAAAATGTTATTATCAATCTTGATAAAGAACGTGCTATCGCGATATGTCGAATTTGTGCGCCACGGATGATAAATGTGCAAACGGCGGGTCGGGTCAAAACATTCACCCGGAGTTCCAATTTCAGCAGTAACTACAGGATTTTCTACCGTACCATCCACAAATAAAGTATCTTGCGTCTGGAGAAGCGAGCCAAAAACAACAAAAGAATCCCTATCTGCCGGAACAACGTACCACGGCGCCTTGTAACGCGTAAAGTACCCTGCCGAAATCGGATTGGACGCAATCATGGAAGGTGTCAAAGCGCCATAGAACCAGCCGCACTTTTCCTCGTCACCCTCGTTAAAACGCATCAGCACGGTATCAGCGCCAAAAACCAACTGCGGCAAGACCTTGTTGCCCCAAGGGCTCTTGAACCACACAATCTTGGAACCCGGAGCCATGAAAGACTTTTCATAAGATCTGCCGGCGTCATCCGTATAAAGCCAAATTTCCGTTTCGGTACCAAAGAACGCCGTAATCCTGTTCTTGCCGCCACCAGTCCACGAAACACAGTTATTGTTATTGTAGTTATTGTCGTCAGTGTTGGGGCAAGCCTTAAACTCAAAGTCCTGCCAGTCCTGGAAATCAGCAATCGACTTGCCTTCCCAAGTGTAAACGTACCAGTTATCACCTTCGCTCTTCATCATTGTACGGGAGTTAGCGCCAAAACCCGGATTGTAATCCGTCACGCCACCGACAATATGCGGAGTATAGCTTGAAGCCGTTGCATCATTGCGGAACGGCGACTGCAAATGAATTGTCAAATCAGCCCATGCAGAGACAACAAGTGTCAAAGAGGCTACAATACCCAAACAACAGTGTTTCATTCAACACCCTCTTTATTCTTCCCACACTTCTGTTTAAAGATATATTCAATTCAAGGAATTACACACTTCATAATGAAAAAAAAGCCTTTTTTAATGAATCAGCCGCCGCATACAAAAAAGGCCGGAACAATGTCCGGCACTTTTATATCCTAAAAAAAGTTATTTGATTTTCTTGGTCTTGGTCGCGTATTTGTCGTTACGGCGGATACCGAACGTGAACGTTTCTTCGCCCTTGCCCACGACATCCTTATCCGAGAATATCTTGAACTTGAACTTGGCAATATAGACACCTGTTCCGACCATACGGCCCTTATCGCTCATGGCATCCCACTTGAAGAACATGTTGCCTGCATTCTGGATACAGTCTGTTCCAAAGATGGACTTGTCGTTGCAAGCGAATTCATTCTTCACCCAGTTCACATATTGACCCAGGCTCGAGAAGAATTCAATATCCCATTTCACCTTGACCTTGCTCAAGACTTCATTGTATTCAGGAGTGCCCGGCTTTACGTTACCTGCACCGAACACTTGAGTCGTTGCATAATCGTTAAGTTGGAACTTCACCAACACGCCCGGCAAGCCTTCCTGTTCAATGATTTCCTTAATCGTGAGGTTTTCATCGACACGGATTGGAATCACATCGTTTGTATCACCCGGCCACGGATTTTCTTCCGTAAACATGCCCGGGTTCACCGTTACGACTTTCGGACGTTCCGTTTCGAGCGGCTGTTCACCTTCGATACGGCGCCACGGATTATTTTCGTGCGGTGTATTGCCATTCAAATCCGGCAAGAGTCCCGGGATAAGGCGAATCTTGAAGCCCACTTCCGGTACAATCAAGTCCATTGTCTTTTGGAACATCAAATCATAGAAGTCGCTTACACCCACCGGAGATGCAGATACAACCTTGTACTTCGACGGATCGACAAAATTATCGTTCTTGTCTCTTAATTCAATAAAGTGCGGAGTACCAATGGATGAATTATCGCAACCTTCCGAAAGCTGGATTGTCACCTTGACCATCTTATCCGACACAATCTTGAGCATCGGCTTTTCAAGCATGATAGCACCGATCTTGTCCTGAATCTTTGTAAACAGCGTTTCCGATTCCTGAGTCGATCCAGATGCTTCGTCCATATAGATGTAATGGTAACGGAAATTGCCATCGACGATCGTCTTGGATTCACCCGTATAGACAGAGTCAATCAATTTCTCGGCGGTAATGACAACCGTAGAGTCATTCTTGACCATTTTCGCAATATCTTCAAAGGAATTGTATTCATGCCAATCCTTGCTGCCAAAGTTCCATGCAATTGCATCCAAGTCATGTTCACGAAGAGCATCGAACTCGAACGGAACAAAGATACTATCTGCGATGCCATCGCCATTGCGGTCATAAATGCTTCCCGTCTTTGCAAGAGGCACTTCAGGATCCTTAAAGTTGATATTATCCCACTTAAGTGCATTCTCGACACCGCTAATACCAACAACACTGAACGATGCCCCGCTGACGGCTCCTTCGCCAACAACATAGAAACGTGCAACACCCGTTTCATCAGTTTCAATAGTATTAATCTGCTGGTCCATTTCGTTGTAGAAAGCCACACGAGCATCGGTCGGCTTCAAATCCAGCATAACCAAGCAGTCCGTGCAAATGTTGCCCATATACGTCACCATAATTTCAAGGTATTTCATTTCCGGATAAGGTACATGAGTCATCAATGTATCGTTCTTGCCCGTTATAACCGTTTCGCCTCGCAGCGTCTTGTTGGTCGGATCAAACACTTTCAAGGTACCATCTGCAGACGGATTGAACACATCGACAAATGCGATTTGCGGCTTCGGATATTCCGGAATGACGAATTCATAGGAATCATTCAAGCTCATATCCGTTTCGAGATAGAAGAACAAGACATAGTTACCCGGAGCGAGCGAACGCTGCTTTACAATTTCGTCAATATTGATGTTAAAGCTGGATCTGTCTTCGTTAATCAAGATACCGCCAAAATTGAGGCCAACAGCAAGTTCTGCAGCTTCGGACAAATTACCGCCATCAAGATAGAATACAGATGGTGCTTCCGTAATTTCAGCTTCAATTTTAGCATTCGGGTCGCAGCTAATTGCCTTGGCATCCATTTTCAGCTTGAGAATACCCGTAATATCATTTTTCTTAGTATCATCAACCGTAGTCAAGTAAGTGTTCTGCTTCTGCAAGTTGATGGACGTGCGCATCTTAAAGTTAGAACCCGTCGCCTGTCGTTCGGCATAGAAAATATGGAACGGATATTCACGGCCTTCCTTCAAATTAAGCGTATCGAGGTCAACAGCGCCTTCCACCTTATCGTGGATACCACCGATATCCACGACGAGCCTGTTGTTGATAAACACCCAGACGTCATCGTCGCCACGGAATTCAAAGTACTGGCCCTTCACATATTTGAAACTTGCAGAAACGGACATCGCAAAGCCATAATTGTGGAAGCAAGTATCTCCCGGTTGAGGAGTTTGATGTCCAGTAAATGGATTTATGACAATCCAGTCAAATTTTGGGTTCTTTACAGTCTTTGCCGAATCAAGATATTCAAAGTCATCCAAGAAGAAGAATCCCGGGCTTTCAGGATCATTGCAATTACCGGATTCATTCGTGTAATCAGCATACCAGAAGCCTTCATCATCAAGTTCTAGAGGAATATCCTTACACACAGCATTCGTATATTCTTTACCACCAACTATAGCAACAACTTCTGGCTTAAACCATTTATCAATTTCATGACCAGCAGCGCACTTATTCCACGGAAACTTCGTCGAATCCACACGAGCCGGGTAGCCATCTACAAGTGTTTGCTGGACCATTCCCGTAATTTTTTCACCCGTATTGCAAGTACTATCGTTTCCCACCTTCGTGTACTTGTTACCCATCCATGCTCTACCAAAGTCGATATCAATGCTGTCATGGAAACTTTCACTAGCCCAGTCAATAAGCCTTGCAGAAATTTTCATACGAGGACATTCACCAAGACGACCCACCGGGTATATCGAAGATGCGTTCGGACGGCTATAGCTCTTATTTTTATCAGACGGATAGACCCAAGCCGTATCATGCTTGCTCATCAACGAATCAAGATTTACAAGGACTTCAACATCATTACCCTCACGGATAACACCTGTCATATCATACTTTTCAAGTCCAAAACTCTGCTTGAAGTAAACCTTCCAATCTGCAGCATGCTTATAGTAAACACCTTCGAACCAACCGCATGTATCATTCGAGAACGTAGACATTTTCACGATATCATTATTTGCATCAACAACAAATGAAGTCGGCGTATTCTTCCAGGGGCTCAACAAACGCACAATCTTACGTTCAAGCGGAGCATAGGAAATATCCACATCTTCCATCTTAGAACTGGTAAAGAACCAAGCTTCATAAACGCCAGACGGGAAAAAGTCGGTCACTACAGGACGTTTGTTATCACTGAAATAATGAATCTTTATATTCTCTTTAAAGCTACGGGTAATCTGAACCTTAGCATCCGCAGAATGCCATGCTGCAGACGTAGCGACATCTTCCGGGAACGTCATGGAAAGCCAGTATTTATAGTCTTTGTCAAAAGCAAGACCATCCAAAGCAGGACCAGCGACCTTTCCATCGGTACCAGCAACAGAATCTTGCCAAACGCCATCGATAGTCAAGTAAACGGTACTATCGCGATAGACGCTATTATTACGCCAAGGATTATAGACATGCAAAACACGATTCTTATCGAAACACTCACCGGCCGTACCGGCCTTATTGCTAACGGAAGGCGTTGCCAAAGTACCGTCAACGTAGACAGTATCTTTCTTTAGCGCATTTTCCAAATCGATAATCTGCTTTTTGTCTTCGGGAACAGACATCCACGGAGCATTGTAGCGATTAAAGTGCGCCGTATGCAGCACATATTTTTTCAACACTTCAGCAGAAATGGGAGCGTAGAACCATCCACATTTATCAGTATCTTCCGAAGGATGCATCAAGAGAGTATCTTGCTCAAAGATCATCTGCGGGAGAGCTTTATTGCCCCACGGACTTTTGAACCAAACAATCTTTGATTCCAGAGCAGCAAAAGACTTCGAAACCTTTCCCGTAGTTTCATCTACATAAATCCAGGCTTCATTACTCCCCTCAAAAAAATCACGGACATTAAAAGTAACGCCATCGCCAACATCGAGACAATCAGCATTATTACATTTCACAATGCTAAAAGTATCAGATGCCTTAAAATCAGAAAGCGATCCTTTCAAAGTAAAGGAATACCGCGCATCGGTTACCTGCTGCATCATGGTAGAAGATGTAAGAGATACATCAGGTTTTCCTGAATTAAGAAGAAGATGTGGAGTATATGCTACGTCTGCATTTTTAAAATTCGACTGTATGTAAACAGTCAAATCAGCAAAAGCAGAGGACGCGAAGGCGCCGAAAACACAAAAAGCTAAATACAGGTGTCTCATAAAAACACTCACTTTCTCTCGGTTATTCCACACCCTGTTTGTAAAAATATATCTTTTTAATGTAAAAAAACAAAAATATTTAAAAAAAAAGAAATCTTTTGGCAAAAAATTGTGTATAGAAATTCTTCTTTCGCGAATAATTCAAAAAAGCACTCCCCAAAACGGATTAAAAACAACGTATTAGGAGCATTTTAGTCGTAAAATCAAGAACAAAATAATTGCCAAAGGACAGTACTGCCGCAACGGGAATGCCGGCGCACGGCGGGACTGCGTAACTCGCGAGATCACGCGAGCTATAAAAAAAAGAAAAAGCCCCGCTCGCCGTGTTTCGGCAAGCGGGGCGTGAATCCAGCGGTGACCTACTCTCCCGGGCCCGGGGGCCAGGTACCATCGGCGATCTGAGGCTTAACTTCCGTGTTCGGGATGGGAACGGGTGTGACCCTCACTCGAT